>DASXUJ010000088.1 GCA_036504895.1 Syntrophorhabdaceae bacterium | reverse complement strand
GGTCTCTCTTCCTCCTGACGGCACTCTCCTTTCGCCTGCCTCATCGTCTTCCATCCCGGACTTCACGAGAGGGAGATAGATCTTGAAAGTCGTGCCCGACCCGGGTTCGCTAAAGACTTTTATATTTCCATTATGCTGCTTTATGATGCCGTAGACTATGGAAAGGCCGAGACCGGTGCCTTTGCCGACTTCTTTCGTGGTGTAAAAAGGCTCGAAAATGTGTTCGATGGCCTTTTTACCGATTCCTCCCCCCGTATCCGATACTGTGACAAGGGCATACTTCCGGTTCCGTTCATGTGCTCCTTCCTCTCCGAACTCATCGGCCCTCACGCAGCTCGTGGTGATGGAAAATGAGCCCCCGTCGGTCATGGCGTCCCGCGCATTGGTGGCGAGGTTGATGAGTACCTGTTCCATCTGGCCCTGATCGGCAAATACCATCATGGGGTTGCCGTCGCAGGCGGTGATGAGCTCGATATCCTCGCCCATGAGCCTTACCAGAAGCTGCTCCACTTTCTTGATTGCCTCGTTGAGGTCCACGTTCTTAGGCGCGATGACCTGCTTTCGGCTGAAGGCCAGAAGGCCCTGGGTGAGGTGGGTTGCCCGCTCCGAGGAGCTGAGGATCGATTCGACATATGATCTATGAGGATCATGGGCCGTCATATCCATGCGGAGCAAACTCGCATATCCTATGATCGTAGTGAGGAGATTGTTGAAGTCATGGGCCACACCTCCCGCAAGCTGCCCCAAAGCCTCTATCTTTTGTGATTGAAGAAGCTGGGCCTCCAATTTCTTCTGATCCGTAAGGTCGAGAAAAGAGCCTACCGCCTTAGTGGAACCGGGGATGAGTGCGGCGCTCACATAGACATCGTGCACCAGCCCCTCCCGGTCGATCAGGTGGGCCTCGTAGCCTTTCGGCATGAATTCCGAGTGTTCCCTTTTCCGGGCGTGGACGCTTTTACTTTTCATCTTCTCGAGTTCTTCTCCCCTGAAGAAATCCATCCACGTCATCCTGCCCTCGAGCTCTCCCCTCGAATATCCCGAAAGATGTTCAAAAGTGGAATTGGTCATGAGGATAATGCCGTCTTTCTCGACCATGATATTGGCGGTACCCGATGTCTCGAAGATGGTGCGGTATTGATGTTCCGATTCGACAAGGGCCTTTTCGGCTTTCAGGCGATCGAGGAGCTCCTGATGGAGCCTGTTATTGGCATCCGTCAACTGAGCAGTGCGTTTCCCCACGAGGTCCTCGAGGTTTTTACGGTACTGTTCGAGTTCTGCATCCCTGGCCTCTATATTTGCGACCATCCGGTTAAAGCCTTCAGCCAGGGACCCTATTTCGTCCTTCGCGCTCACGGGCGCCCTGAGGGAATAATCTTTCTTTATGGAAATAGTCTTCATTAACCGTGAAAGCTCGAAGATCGGTCCGGTCACCGACGTCTGAAGCCGGGTGAAGAGAAAATAACTCATAATGAGGCAGACGATGATCACAGCCAAAAGGGTATAGGCGTAACGGACCACCCGGGCATAGAAATCTTTTGTATCCGACCGCAAATAGACGGTGCCGATAATCTCCCGGTCCAGCATAACCTGGCGATAAAGGTCGATATAATGGAAACCTACACGATCGAGATTTTTCAGCGGTATCGGCGCGGGAGGGACCGGGGTGGTGCCGTTCCTCCGGTAGAGTGCAAAGACTCTGCCGTCTTTGTCATAGACTGCCGCAATTATGATACTGGACTCGGACCCCAGGGTTTTGAGGACCTCCTCGGCATCTCCTTTGTCGGAAAAGGCGAGTGCCGCTTTCACATTCGATCCGACCGTATCCGCAAGGGCGATGAGCCTGTTTACCATTGAATATCGAAAGGAGACAAGCTCCGCGGCGATAAAGATAAAGCTCGCAAAAAAAAGGGCGCAGGCAGTAGTCCCTATGCAGATGAGAACCAGCTTTGTCCTTATGGAAGCATCCCTGAGGAATCGCAATCCTGTCATACCCATACCTAATCGCTCCGTACGATCCTGGCCAATTTCAAAAGCTGGGCGCTGATGGTGAGGCCCGAGCGTTTGGCGGAATCGGGATTGGCTTCAAAACGCACTTTTTTTCCGTCCATATAAAAATTTATCATCACGCCCCGTTGTCCATAGCCGCTCGTATCTCCCATGGTGAGAACGCCCGTGCCTTTCAGGCTGTCCACAATGTCGGGCACTCTTTCTTTTTCAGAACCGCTTATGAATACAATATTGCAGCCTTTTGAATTTTTTATTGAAGAGATCTGCCGCACGGACAACCTTCTTCCCTTCACGAATTTCCCATTGATCTGGTCGAAGACACCGCTGAATTGATCGATGCCCAGGAGGCAAAGATCGATGCCCTCCCGGGCATCGGCTGCTCCTTTCTCGGGCCATTCCACAAATTTTGCCATGTTGAATACAAAGGCGGCCTTTACCTCGTATTCCGTAAATTGTTGTTCCCTTCCGTAGCCGGGGGAGCCGGCGAGGAGCAGAGAAAGGCAGAGCAACGAAAAGATGATCGACCGGATTCTTCGTGGCGGGTCTTTCATTCCATCACCGTTAGAACCTGTAGGTGAACTTTAATCTGAAAGTTCTCCCATCCTGACCTATGATATTCTGCCGGTGCTCATTCGATGCCGGGTCGCCGTAATCCCTGTCGAAGAGGTTGTAAATGCTCCCGGAGATCTCCAGGTCCTTTATCAGCTCCCGGCTGAGAAGGGTCAGGTTTGCGACGCCGAAACCTCCGGTAGTCTGATTCTTGTAGGTCCGTCGCGAGCTCGTGTATTGGACCTCCAGGCCCGCGGAGAGTTTCTGCCCGATAAGAGGCACAAAGATATTCAGTTTCCCGAGATGCTTCGGCGAATTGGTAAGTATCGCACCCGTATCCTTGTCCGTGCTTTCCTGGATCGAGTAGCTCGCCCGGGCGGCAATGCCGTTTGCCCATTTCCCTTCGGCCTCTATCTGGCCGCCTTTCGATTCAGTCTCGCCGACGTTCCGGAATACGAGAAGGCCGTCCGTCGGGTCCGTCTCCTGGGTGATAAGGTCTTTGGTTTTGTAGTAATATCCCGATGCGGAAAAACGGTAGTTCTTCACGTACTGTTCCAGCACGATCTCATAGGTCTTAATTTTTTCCGGATTGAGATTAGGATTCGCTTTTTGGGTCGAATTCCCGTCGTTATAGTAGAGCTCATATGCATTGGGCGACCTGAACGCTTCGCCGTAAAGGAGCTTGACCGTGGTATCTTTGAAAGGATTATAGATAAGGCCGAGCCTGGGACTTGTGCTGCCGCCGAAGGTCTTGTAGTAATCGTACCTTACCCCTGCGTTGAGAATCAGGTTGTCGAGTATGGTGAATTGGTCCTGGAAATAAGCGCCCCAGTTGTAAGAGCTGGTGGAATCATTCAAATATTGCGAATAGGGGCCGATATCGTAATTGCGCTGCTTCTGCATGAAATAGTCCTGATACTCCACTCCCGCGACCACCTTATGTTTCTCGAAAAACTTCCGCGTCACTTCCACCTCGCCGCCCCACCATTTGCCCGTCGAGACGTCCTTGTTTATAGTAGCCGGAGGATAATTGAACGCGTAGTTGCCCTGGTACGAGTAATAGTCATAAAATGTCCTTGCCCGGACACGGGTATTTTCGCTTAATTCCTTGTTGTACTTAAGATCCACATAGCCGCGCTCGTCGGTATTCTTTGTCTTGTCGTCATTAAAGATCGTGCCGAAGGATCCGGTGGGTACCCCCTTCTCACGGGAGCCATAGGCGCCCTGGAGGGTAAAGTCGGCATATTTGAAGTTTGCGAAGATATCGTTATACTTCTCGTAGTCGGAGGAATCCGCCCGGCCGAGATTGGTGGCGGGAGCGGTATACTCCTTGAAGTAGAGGCTCTGTCCCTTACTGTTCGAGTTGGAGCCGGACAAGACCATCTCAAATCCGTTCCCATATTCTTTGCCGTAGGTGACCCTTTCCTTGTAGGTATCGAAGCTGCCTGCCGATCCCGATACCTCCACGCCGTTATAGCTGCGGGCCTGCCTGGTGGTCACGTTGATCACCCCGAAGAAGGCGTTGTTTCCATAAAGGGAGGCACCCGGGCCCCTGATGAATTCAACCCGGTCGATGAGGTCGACATCGAGTATGAAATCCGTCCCTATGGGCGCCTGGTCGTAGATGTTGTCGTTGATCCTGTGGCCGTCCACCAGGAGGAGCAGTCTCGTGCTGTAGTCGCCGGGCCGCGAGAACCCCCGCACCCCCGCATACTCGTAGGCGCGGTCGTAGGTGGTGTAAAACCCCGGAACGGACCGTAATATCTCGGCAAGGGTCCGGTAACCATATCTTTGAATATCAGTCCTGGTGACGATACTCACGGAGGCAGGGGCCTGGGTGACCTTCTGCTCGAATCTCGACGCGCCGTATACCGAATCCACCTCGATCTCCATAAGCTGCTCGATGGTAAGGTCGGTAATGGAGGTTCGGGTATCGGCGCCATCGGCTACTGCGGCGCGCACATTTTCGCCGCTTATTATGAAGAAGAGGGAGAGACAGAGGGGGACGATGCACACAACCCGCCGGATCAGTTGAATGGAGCATGAAACCAATATCTTCGTTGTGCGTGGCTCGGCCAAAATTAATGCTCAATTGTATTATCGGCTAATATTATGCGAATCAAAGATGGGTATTAATATAAATAATGTTTAACGCGATATGTCAAGATCGATTAACTCATAAAAAGAACAGGGAATGAATATTGCCGGTGATGTAGGCATCCGAACGGCCGGCCGGACCGGCTCTGCGTCTGCCATTTAAGCATCGTTTTCGTAGGTTTTGAAGAAAATACCTGCCCTTTCACTCGCTTCTTCCATATCTCTGCTGCTTTGGACCCCGGAGATGAGTACGAGTCCGAATTTGAAGTTCCCCGCAAAATAGTGGGTAAATTCCTTCAGCCTTCCAAGCCGGCGCTCGGGCCGAAAGAGCTCGTTTAAGTGATCTATGAAGGCGCCGTAGACCATATGAGGGGAGACTGCCGGTTCTGCAACGGCGCAGCCGTAGACCTCCCGGGCGATGTCAGCGAAGAGCCAGGGACGGGTCACTGCTCCGCGGCCGAGCATGAGCCCGTCGGCCCCTGAGGCGGCAAGACAATCGCGGGCGTCCTGTACGGTCAATATCCCGCCGTTGGCAACTACCGGTATCCGGAGCCATTCTTTAATCCTGGCGATCCACTCCCACCGGGGCGGTCTGGCGAAGGATTCCCGCTTCAGCCGGGCATGGACCGTAAGCATATCGATACCCTCATCTTGAAGCATGGTGCAGAAATCCTTGAGCGGCCGCTCGTCGAGTTCGACACCGAGCCGGATCTTGGCGGTGAGGGGCCCACGGGTATGTTTCCTCGCCTCCCTCACGATACGGCGGCCATTTTCCGGCTGCTCCATCAGGGCAAACCCACCACCCCGGTTGGTGACCGACCGCTGGGGGCAGCCCATGTTGAGATCGATCGCATCGGCGCCGAATTTGTGGAGGGCATCGATGGCGGGACCCGTGTCGCTTACCACAGGCACGAGGAGCTGGTAAGAGAGCGGTCTTTCGGAAGCGGTCCTGATGAGATAAGGAGAGATTCCGGGATTCTCGGAAGGCAGGCTCCGGGCCCGGAGCATCTCGGTCGACAGGAGCCCCACCCCTCCGAATCCAAAGATAATCTGCCGGAGCGCACTATGGGTAAGCCCCGCCATAGGAGCCAAAAAAAGGGGAGGATCGATGACAAGATCCCGGATTTGAATAGAATGGAGTGGTAATGTTTTAATCGGTCTTACACTGCCTTTTGGGTACTGGTTTACACGATCCCGGATTTCATGGCATTGTACCATAAAACCCCTGCTCCTTTCTCCAACCCCCCTCAAATTTTCTTTTCAAAACACCCTTTTTAATCTATTATTTTGGAATAGCATTCCTATCGCCAAACCAACTGAATGGTAAAATTTACGGGGGATATATGAAGAGAAATGCGCGTGCGCTGTGGATGTGGGGGATCCTGCTTTGCTTTGCCGGGTTTGCCTTTGCGGCCGAGCCGTCGGTCGAGCGGTTTACGCCTTCCGGGACGGTGAAGGACGTGCGGCAGGTCACGGCGCGCTTTTCGGACCAGATGGTCTCCTTTGGCTCCCCTGAATTGGGGGACCCCTTTGCCATAGACTGTCCCGCGAAAGGATCGGGGCGGTGGGCGGACCCGAAGGTCTGGGTCTACGATTTCGACGAGGACCTGAAATCCGGGCTTCGCTGCACGTTCACGTTAAAACCCGGCCTTACGACCCTCGCGGGCGCGAAGGTCACGGGGAAAAGCTCCTTTGCCTTTTCCACGGGTGGGCCCAACATAAAGGACAGCCATCCTGCGAAAGGCGGCTCCTCGATGGCGGAGGACCAGATCTTCGTTTTCAGGCTCGACGGCCCGGCAACGGAGGAGTCGATCCTCCGGAACTCCTCCTGCTTTATTGAGGAGACGAAGGAGCGCGTGGGTGTCCGGGTGGTGAAGGGCGCCGAGCGCGAGAAGGTGATGGAGGGGCTCAGGGAGCTGGACCGGGCGTGGACCCGGGGCAAGACCTTGCCGGAAGATATGTACGCGCTCCAATGCAAGAGGCCCTTCCCGAGCGGCGCAACGGTCCAGGTTAAGTGGGGTAAAGGCATCGCGAGCCCGAGCGGGGTGGCGACCACAGCCGACCAGGTCTTTACCTTTCAGGTCAGGCCCCCTTTCGAGGCGACCTTCGGCTGCAGCAGGGAGAGGCCGGAGTCCGACTGCATTGGGCTCCTGCCTTTCTCTCTCTCCTTTTCCGAATCGATCTCAAAAAACCTTGCCAGGAGGATTACCCTCAAAGGCAAGGAGAAGGGGTACCCGTCTCAAATCGAAGATGAAGGCGACGACCGTTACGTGAACAGGGTAACCTTTAAAGGCCCTTTTCCCGAAAAGGCCGCGCTTACGCTCAGTCTGCCCCGCGATCTCAAGGATGATTCGGGAAGGACCCTCTCGAACAGGGGCATATTCCCCCTCACGGTGAAAACCGGCATTTACCCGCCCCTTGCAAAATTCTCCTCCCGCTTCGGCATTATCGAGCGGGCGGACCCTGTGCTTCCCGTCACCGTACGGAGCATCGGGGCCATGGTGCAGGGTAAGATGCACGGCATGGGAGAGGAGGCGGCCAGACCCGGGGTGACGGGTCAAAAAGGGAACGCCCTGAAGGAGCAGATCACCGGCAGGATGCATGAAGCCTCGACCGACGGGCAGATCATATCGTGGCTCAAGAAGGTGGGCACCGTGGGCCGTTCGAGGTCACTCCTCACGGGTGACGCAGGCGCGAAAGGATTCTCCGTGCCGAAGCCCGCGAAAGATAAGGATATGGAGGTAATCGGCATACCTCTCGGTAAGACGGGGTTCTACGTGGTGGAGCTTAAGAGCGAGATCCTGGGCGCTGCCCTCATAGGGCCGAAGAAGCCTTTTTTCGTGCCCACCGCGGCCCTAGTGACCAACCTTTCCGCCCACTTCAAGTGGGGGAGGGATTCTTCCCTCGTCTGGGTGACCAGCCTCGACAAGGCGGAGCCCGTTGCTGGCGCGGCCGTGTCCATCAGGGATTGCAACGGAAAGGCGCTCTGGCAGGGAAAGACCGATAGCCGCGGCATCGCCTATGTGGGCAAGGCCCTGCCTCCCGCTGAAAAGCTTGCCCAGTGCGCGATGGAGCAGGACGAGGACGCCTATTACGACGGGCAGCAGATGCGGGCCCTTATGCCCATGAGCTCCGGCCTCTTTGCCTTCGCGAGGACCGCCGATGACATGACCTTCGTCCATTCCGGCTGGGACCAGGGCATAGAGCCGTACCGGTTCAAACTCTACTCTCACGAAAGTAACGATAAAATCATCGCCCACACAGTCTTCGACAGGACACTCCTTCGCGCGGGAGAGACGATCCATATGAAACATATCCTCCGGAAGGCCGTCATGTCGGGCCTCAGTTTTCCCAGCGCGCCTCTTCCCGATCTGGTCCGCATCGAGCACGCCCTTCAGGAAGAGAAATACGAATTTCCGCTGCGCTGGGACGTGTCGAAGGGGGTAGCCCTCACCACCTGGACCATCCCCAAAAATGCGCGCCTCGGAAACTATAGCGTCACGTTGCTGGGAGAAGCCAAGGAGGATATAGGGGACTGGGGAATAAATGTCCCCTCCGGTGGATTCCAGGTCGCAGAGTTCCGGGTGCCCCTCATGAAGGCGAGCCTCAATCCCCTTGATCTCCCCCTCGTAAACCGGCAAAGTATGGGAGTGGATCTCTTCGTGGAGCACCTCTCCGGGGGCGGCGCCACGGACCTCGCCGTAAAGCTCCGCTCGAAAGTCGAGCCCGGGAGCGTCACATTCGAAGACTACGAGGGCTTCACTATCGCCGCGGGGGACGTGTTGGAGGGAGTGGAAAAACGTACACGCGGATTCGATGAAGGGGAAGGGGAAGAAGCGGAGGCCGGCTCCCGCGGGAAAGAGCTCCCCTCTCTGGAGCTCAAGCTCGGCGCGGGCGGCATGGCGAGGACAAGGGTCGCGGGCCTTCCCTTATCGTCCGCCCCCCAGGACCTGATTACCGAGCTGGAGTTCAGGGACCCGAACGGCGAGGTCCAGACCGTATCGCGGCGGACCCCGCTCTTTCCGGCTGCGGTGCTCGCAGGCGTGGAGGCCGAGGCAGGGGAGACACAGGGCATGATCAGGATAAAACTCCTCTCCCTGGACCTTAAGGGAAAGCCGCTGGCCGGAACGCATATGAAGGCGGACCTTTTGAGCAGCTCCTATTATTCCCACAGGACCCGCCTGGTGGGGGGATTTTACTCCTATCAGAATGTGAAGGAAGTGAAGAAGATAGGCCCTGCCTGCGAAGGGACGACCGATAAGAACGGTATGGTGCGGTGCGAGGTAAAATCCCCCGTCTCCGGCCAGGTCATCGTCAGGGCTTCGGGGGCCGACGGGCACGGAAATAGGTCTTTTACCCATGATTCCGTATTCGTGCCGGGCAAGGACGAGTGGTGGTTCGACCAGGGCGGGAGCGACCGCATCGATCTCATCCCGGAGAAGAAGCGGTACGAGCCGGGTGAGACCGCTTCCTTCCAGGTGAGAATGCCCATGAGGGAAGCGACCGTGCTCGTCACGGTGGAGCGCGAAGGGGTGATGGAGTCCTTCGTCACCCGCATTTCGGGGAAAAATCCGACGATCAAGGTGCCGGTCAAGGGCTCCTATGCGCCCAATATATTCGTATCCGCCCTTTGCGTCAGGGGGAGGATTGGAGACGCAAAGCCGACGGCCATGGTGGACCTCGGCAGGCCTGCCTACAAGCTTGGCATTGCCGCCCTGTCGGTAGGCTGGGCCGCCCACGAGCTGAAAGTCTCGGTCACGCCGGGAAAGGCGGTCTACAAGGTGAGGGAAAAGGCCGAGGTGCGGATAAAGGTGACGGGGCCTAAGGGCAAGGAGCTTCCCAAAGGGGCGGAAGTGGCCTTCGCGGCGGTCGACGAGGGCCTCCTCGAGCTGATGCCGAACCTGAGCTGGAACCTCCTCGAAAAAATGATGCGGAAACGGGGGTACGAGGTTGCCACGTCCACGGCCCAGATGCAGGTGGTGGGCAAGCGCCATTACGGACAGAAGGCGCTCCCCAGGGGAGGCGGAGGCGGAAAGAAACCGACGAGGGAGCTTTTCGACACCCTCCTCCTATGGAAGGCGGCGGTTGCCCTGGACGAAAAGGGAGAGGCGTCGGTGACGGTGCCCCTCAACGATTCCCTCACGAGCTTCGCCCTGGTCGCGGTGGCAACCGGGGGAAAAGACCTTTTCGGCACGGGAAGGGGACGAATACAGACGAGCCAGGATCTGATCCTCTCCTCCGGTCTCCCGACCATGGTGCGCGAGGGTGATCGTTTCAGGGCGGGTTTCCTCATGAGGAACACGACCCAGGCGACCCTCGAGCTTGACGTTGCCGCCGGCTTCACCTCCGGGAAAGAGAGGACCGCCATGTCCCCTCTTCGAGAGCATTTGGGGGCAGGGGAAGCCAAAGAGATCGGCTGGGACGTGGTCGTGCCCGTGGGGGCTCCTTCCCTCGCGTGGGACGTGACTGCCCGCGCCGGGGACGGGTTGGAAGGCGACTCGCTCAAGGTAACCCAGAAAGTCCTGACCCCCGAGCCGGTCAGGGTGGGCCAGGCGACCCTCATGCAGCTCACCGGACCGCGCACCCTCAATGTCGAGGCGCCGAAAGACGCCATCCCCGGCAGAGGCGGGGTAAGGGTGGCCTTGAAGCCCAGGCTCTCGGATAATGTAAACGGCATCACGGAGTACATGGGGAGGTATGCCTTCACCTGTCTCGAGCAGCAGGCGTCGAGGGCCATAGCGCTTGAAGACCAGGCCATGTGGGCAAGGACGACGGCGGCTATGCCGACCTATCTCGATCATGACGGGCTCCTGAAATACTTTCCCTCTCAGGATGTGGGAAGCGACGTGCTCACGAGCTATATCCTGGCCATAGCCCACGAGGCGGACCGGGAGATACCGGAAGCAACCCGATCCCGCATGGAGGAGGGCTTGAAGGCATTCGTCGGGGGGAAGCTCATGAGGGCCCAGCCCATACCCACGGCCGACCTCGCCATACGGAAGATCGCGGCGGTCGAGGCCTTGTCGAGAAGAGGGGCCGTAGAGCCGAAACTTCTCGATTCCATCCCCCTGGACCCCAATCTGTGGCCCACTTCGGCGGTGCTGGACTGGATAAATATATTGACACGTGTGAAGGCCATACCCGAAAAAGATAAGAAACTTCGCGCTGCGGAGCAGATCATAAGGTCCCGCCTCAACTTCCAGGGGACGACCATGGGCTATTCCACGGAAAAAGGGGACAACCTCTGGTGGCTCATGACCTCGGCGGACGTAAACAGCGTGCGGACCGTCCTCACCTTCCTCACCAACGCCGCGTGGAAGCAGGATATGCCCGGCATCATGCGGGGCGCCCTCGGACGCCAGCGTTCCGGCAGGTGGGATACGACCGTGGCAAACGCGTGGGGAAGGATCGCCCTCAAGAAATTCGGCAAGGCCTTCGAGGCGGCCTCCGTCACGGGCGTCACGGTTGCCGGGCTGGGGAAAGAGAAGAAGGAGCTCGATTGGGCCGGCCACAAGTCTGGCGGCGCTCTTCTATTCGGCTGGCCAAGGGGGCAAGCAAGCCTCACCCTCTCCCATAGCGGGAGCGGAAGTCCATGGGCGACCGTAGAAAGCCTCGCGGCGGTCCCGCGGAAGAAGCCCTTTTCAAGCGGCTACACGATCAAAAAGAGCCTGATTCCTGTAAGCAGGAAGGTGGAAGGCAAATGGAGCGTGGGCGACGTGGTGCGGGTGCGTCTCGAAGGGGAGGCCCAATCCGATATGACATGGGTCGCCCTCATGGACCCCATCCCCGCGAGTGCTACCATCCTGGGCAGCGGCCTGGGAAGGGATTCGGCCATACTCACCTCAGGGGAGACCCTAAAGGGCACAACCCGGCCGATCCACGAAGAGCGCTCCTTCGAGGCATTCAAGGCCTATTACCAGTATATGCCGAAAGGAAAATGGTACGTGGAATACACCATGCGCCTCAACAACCAGGGCACCTTCCTGGTACCGGCAACAAGAATGGAAGCATTATACACCCCGGAGATGTTCGGCGAGATACCGAATGCCAGCTTCGAGGTGAAGCAATGACAGGTTCTTATTCAGCTCGCACCGCGAGCGAGAGGGGGAGCCTCACCCGGCTTTTGCCGGGCGACCAACAGAAGGCGCCTGAAGCGGGGGGGTGACGTGAGCCCCTTTAACTGCTTTGAGGTTAAGTAGAATAAAATGTTTTTTATACGCCGCGGGCTTGGTATCCCTGGCCGCGGCCGGGGTGCTCGTTGCGGTTTTTCTCATCTGTTCGTCCCCCCCGCGGATGGGCTCTTTTGCCCATGTCAGGGATACCTACCGTGTCTCCGAGGCAGTCTTAAGGGACAGAAATGGGGTCGTGATCCACGAGATGCGCCTCGACATGACGGGGAGAAGCCTTGAATGGGTCGGTCTCGAACGGGTGCCGAAGGTCCTTCTCGCCGCCGTGGTCGCCTCGGAAGACAAGCGATTCAACGAGCACGCCGGTGTCGACCTCAGGGCCCTTGCCGCGGCGTGCCTTACGAATGTCTCCGGGGGAGAGAAGCGGGGGGCGAGCACGATCGCAATGCAGCTTGCTTCACTGCTCGACAGGAAGCTCCGGCCTGAATCGAAGCGCCGGGGCTTGAGGGAAAAGGTCCGTCAGATCAGGGCCGCCCGCATACTCGGGAAATCGTGGCCGAAGCGCGAGATACTCGAAGCCTATCTCAATCTCGTGAGCTTCAGGGGAGAGCTGCGAGGCATTCACGCTGCCTCCAGGGGGCTCTTCGGGAAAGAGCCGGAGGGGCTCGACCGGGGTGAATCCCTTATCCTCGCCGCCCTGATCCGCTCGCCCAATGCGCCCGTGGATACGGTTATCGGGAGGGCCGCGGCCCTGGATCGGGCACTCCCGCCACCCTCCGGCAAAGAGGCAATCGAGGCGAAGGTGAAGGAGGCCCTGGGGAAACCCTATGATCTCAGGGCCCGGGCTGCTCTCGCACCTCATGCGGCCTCTTATCTTTTAAAGAATGATGTAAAAGACCTGCAATCCACCCTTGACGGAAGGCTCCAGGCGCTGGCCGCGGAGCTTTTGAGGGAGCAGCTTGCCTCCCTCAGAACGCAAAACGTTTCGGATGGGGCAGTGCTCGTGGTGGAGAACAGGACAGGGGAGATACTCGCCTACGTGGGAAACGGCGGTACCATGTCGTCCGCCCTCCATGTGGACGGGGTGCGGGCGAAGAGGCAGGCAGGCTCGACCCTCAAGCCCTTCCTCTACGGCCTTGCCTTCGATAGGCGCCTCCTCACCGCCGCCTCCCTTATCGAAGATTCGCCCGTGGAGATCGCCACGGAGAGAGGGATCTATAAGCCCGAAAATTATGACCACACGTTTAAAGGACTTGTTCCCGCGAGGGTGGCCCTGGCATCTTCCCTCAACGTGCCCGCGGTGAAGGTGCTCATGCTTACCGGTCCCGATGAATTCACGGCGAAGCTCGGGGAGCTGGGGTTCGCCGACTTGAGGGACGGCGGGTACTACGGCTTTTCTCTGGCCCTGGGCGCCCTCGACGTAAGCCTCATCGAGCTGGTGAATGCTTACAGGACCCTTGCGAACAACGGCACGGCAGGAAGCCTTACCCTATTACCACGGTCCGGGAAAGAAAGAGGAAGGAAGGTCTATTCCAGGGAAGGGGCATTTATCGTCTCCCACATACTCGGTGACAGGGCAGCCCGAAGCCTTACTTTCGGTTATGAGAATTCCCTCTCCACCCGTTTTTGGACCGCAGTCAAGACGGGCACGAGCAAGGACATGCGCGACAACTGGTGTGTCGGCTATTCGTCGCGTTATACGGTAGGAGTGTGGGTCGGAAACTTCTCCGGCAGCCCCATGTGGAACGTCTCCGGCATATCGGGCGCCGCCCCCCTGTGGCACGATATCATGACCTATCTCCACGCCAATGGCTCCTCTCATGCTCCGAACCCTCCGCCCGGAGTGGGGCCGCGCTCCATTTCCCGATATGCAGGCGGAAGAGGTGAAGAGGAATGGTTTATCCTGGGCACCGAGCCGATAAGTGTGGAGGCGGGCCCACGAATTACGGCGAGGCCCAGGATACTCTATCCCCCCGGAAACCTTATTGTCGCGATCGATCCCGACATACCGACGGCCAGGCAAAAAATCGTGTTCGAGGCTTCCGCCGAAGGCAGGGAGGTCCAATGGGTATTGAACGGCGAGACGATAGGCACGGGAGATACGATCGTGTGGAGTCCCGCCGGGGGCTCCCACATATTGACACTCGTCGATGAGCAGGCAGCCGTTCTCGACGAGGTGCGTTTTATTGTGAAGAAGTGACGATTTTTACCCTTGTCCCTGCGTTGATGCGGCACGTTGCCGCTTTGCCGCCCTTCACCTCGACGACATATTTTGCGGGAAAGCGGGAGCTGATGGAGGTTTCATCTTTGGGCTTTGCGAAATCGTGGACCGAGACGACTTTGAAACGGGAGTCTATGAATATGATGTCGAGGGGGATAAGGGTATTCCGCATCCAGAATGCCCGTTCTTCATCCTTGCCGAATATGAAGAGCATCCCCTCGTCATCGGCAAGCCGCTCACGGAACATGAGGCCCCGGGCCTGTTCTTCATGGGTCACTGCCAATTCCACCTTGAAGGTACATGACGGCTTCGTCCCTTCGGGGAAGAATGCGACCTTCCCGGGTCCGCGAGACGCGGCCAGGATCGTGCCGGGAAAGAGGGTAACCAAAAAAAGGCCTATTATTGCCGTATGCCGCCCGGCACGGACCAGGCGATCGCTCCTGCTCATCCGAGCTCAGGTCCTTTAAGTCGCTGACGCAGGAATTCGACGAGGCCGGGAAGGATGGATATGATGATGATGGCGAGTATGACGAGGGAAAAGTTCTCCTTCACTATATGGAGATTCCCGAAAAAATAACCCGCGAAAAGGCAGACGGCGATCCAGAGCACTCCGCCGATCACGTTGTAGCTGATAAAGCGCCCGTAGGTCATGCTCCCGATGCCTGCCACAAAGGGCGCGAAGGTGCGGATAATGGGAACGAAACGGGCGATGATGATCGTTTTGCCGCCGTACTTCTCATAAAATTGATGGGTGCGGTCGAGATATTGGCGGTTGAGGAAGCGGACGCCCTGGCCGCGAAAGACCTTGGGGCCGATGATGCAGCCTATCCAGTAATTCGCCGTATCCCCCAGGATTGCGGCAATTGAGAGGAGTACGAAGAGCCATGCCACGTCAAGGGCCCCCTTGGCCGCAAATGCGCCGGCTGCAAAAAGAAGGGAATCTCCCGGCAGGAGTGGGGTCACCACGAGGCCCGTCTCCAGGAATATGACCAGGAAAAGGATAAGATAAGTCCAGACGCCGTAGGCGGAGATGACGGCGCTCAGGTGCTTATCGATGTGCATAAAGAAATCAATAAAAGTCATTACCAATTCCATTCACCTACTCCTCGAAGGGGGCAATCCGCCGAAAAGGGGAACGCCTTTCTTCTGCATTCGCCCTTTTGCCGTCGGGTTACTATGTATACTACAGGGATATCTCCGGAGTCAATCAACCCCTAATGCATGAGGCGGGCTGGAATCGTGAGGCAGTCCCCGCCGAGGGATAGTGGCTCTCATTACGAGCGGTTTTAGAAGGGATGCAGGATTCCCCGTGCCCGCCGCACGTGCACATTACGTACGGCGGGCATTTCACGGGGAAGGGGGCGCTTTATTTGGTAAAGACCGCCCTGATGGAATGGTTCTTCTGGACGCCTGTAAAGGTGTAGGAAGTGACTGCGCCGACCGGATGGCCGTCCACGAAAACTTTCTCCACCGTATAACCTTCGTGGGGAGTGATCGTAAAGGTCTGGCTTCCGCCGTCCACTACCTTCACGGGTCCGGACGGGGAGATCTCCCCTTTTGCCCCGTGAACGGTTGCGATCCGGTAAATCGGGACGAATGTGGCGCTCACCGTCTGATCGCCGTTCATTGTCACGAAACAGACGGGGTCGGTACCCGAGCATACCCCCGACCAGCTCGCGAAGAGGGAATTCGGGGTATGCTTCGCCTCGAGGGTTACCACAGTACCGGCACGGAAACGTCCACCGCCGGGTTTGCGCACCACCCTGCCCGGTCCGGTCTTGGTGATGGTGAGCTTATGGAGTTCAGCATTGGCGCGAACGAAGTGGGCGGCAATAGTATGTTTCGCTTTTACATCGCTGAACGTGTAGGAGCTTATACTTCCCTGGGGCTTGCCGTCTACCACCACGTTTCTCACCCCATAGCCTTCGGAGGGGGTTATGTCAAACGTCTGGGATGCCCCGCCCACCACGGCGACGCGTCCCGCAGGCGATATGGCGCCTCCCGCGGTCGCAACGGCATTGATGATAAAGGATTGATCGCTGCCGCCGCCGGTCTGGGCTATCAGGAAAGACTGACTGGCAATAGTGAAGACCCCGGTGCGCGCGGCGCCGTCACTGGCGGCTACGGAATATGCAATGGTTCCGTTCCCTGTGCCGGATGAGCCGGAGGATATGGTGATCCATGAGATGGGGTTCGTTACTGTCCAGGAGCAGCCGGCAGGGGTTTTCACCGCCACGCTCCCCGGTCCCCCCGCGGCGCCTGTAGTGGCGCTGCCGGGCGAGATAGTGTAGGTGCACCCCGAGGTGGGCTTAAAAGTTGCCTCGGAAGAATAGCCGCTCTCCCCTCCGTCGGAGTAAGCGGTGAGGGCAAAGTAATAGGTCTGGCCATCCACTAGGTTCGTTGCCTGGTGGGCGGTGGTGTTTCCCACGTCGGTGACGGTAGTGTAACTATGGCTTGCCGTTCCATAGTGGACCTTAAACCCAGTGTTGTCGGTCTGGGCTTTCCAGGCGAGGGTCGCCTGGCCCGCGTACGCGTATCCCTGCATAAGGCAGAGGGAAAGCAAAATAAGACAAAGCCAGGGAATAGGGTGGGACAAAAGACGGGCCTTGCCCCTTTTACGTGAAAACTGATGTATCATGAATCCTCCTTGCGGCCGCAGGTCGGACATCCGTGGAGCGCTCGCTCCGAAGGAGTTCTGAGAAAATAGGGGAGCCGGTGGATTGATTCCTTTCAATGACCACCTGACTGTTCGACACAAATTGAAAAGACGAGTTGTGCGTCGCCGGTAACGTGTCCTTCTCAGAACGTGCTGATTATGTCCCCGTTGGCCAGTTTGCTTGCCCTACCTACTGCAAGCACGATGCCTCCGGGATATGATGCCCTTAAGCTACCAATATAAAAGGGGTTAAATGATTTGAAGGAAGAGAAGCCGGATATGGGTGTGTACGGATTTTTCAGACAATCAGACGGGAGACTCCGTCTGATAATCGCTTCCACTTTGTTATTCTATCGTCCAAAAGAACGCCGGGACCGAGGTCCCGGCTGCAGATCGGTTTTTGCCTATCCTCGATGGTTAATCTATTGGCTCAGAGCGAAGCCGGCAGTCACTGTGGTATCTCCCGCCATAGTGAGTGTGCAGGTGGCGGCCATGCCCGAACACGCGCCGCCCCAGCCGACAAAGGAGGAGCCCCTGGCGGGCCTTGCCGTGAGGGTCACCGACGAATATCTCACGAGATTTTTCGATCCTGTCGAACAGTTGGGCCCGCAAATCGTCCCTCCGGGCCTGCCGCTTACCGTGCCTTTTCCGAAGCCGCTTTTCTCCACTGTCATCCTATATCTGCTTGACCGGGAAAAATAGGCGGATGCCAGGGATACGGACTGGATGGTTACGGTAAAAGGACTATAGACGGGGGCCTTGTTCAGGACGAATTCACTCAAACCGACGGGGGTCTGACGGTTTCCCCAGTCATAGGTGTACCCGAGCCCTGTCCAGGGATAAGGAGCGCTGCTCAAGGAATAGGCGTAGACCCATTCACGCCGGTTCTGAAACCAGCATTTATAATCCATATATTGAGAGCCTGCCGCGCAGGTGCACGCGGGATCGGAGGAGGAGACACAATAATCGTCCCATACCTTATAGTCGTTGCTCGTATTGAGCGAGAGGAAATGGCTCGATTCCCACGGAAACGTGATGCTTCCTTCCTGGTAGGTGATCTGCGGGTCGGGCGCAGGCCGGAAGAGGTCCGAAGGGTTTGCCCAGTATTCCACGATATAGTTGTTCCCATAGTTGGGGGGCAGTCCCAGGAGCTGCTCGATCCTTAACGTGGAGAAAGGGGTGGTCTTGAAAAAATCAAAAAGCTCCGGGACTATGGTGACCCAGGGGCTTCCGCTTACGGGACAATCTTTAGGAAAGGGTACGCCGGGTTGACAGGTATTGAACGGCGGATTTTCCGGTGTGCCATACTTGTACGCTGCGACGAGCAGTTTCGAGCCCACCACGCCGTCTTTCCATATCAGGTTTCCGTTGTCGCTGACAATGGGGGTGAGTCTGTTCCAGAGCCTGCCCGCATTGAAATTGTCCCTCGTATCGATGACTGCTTCCTCGAAGAGGGCGCACTGCGCATCGGTGCCCTGGCAGGTCCATGCAAAGAGGTAACCCTGGCTGAAGACCGAGGTGAAAACCGTGATAATAACCGCGAAAAAGAGAAATGAGAATACAGACCTTTCCCTGCGCCTTGCCGCCATATGGTAGCCTCCTTTATGAATGCCGCGGGACGAACCGGTCCCCGTCGGCCGATTTACTCCTTTACTCCTCAGAGGTGAGACAGGCGATTCGACGGAGATGCCCTGTTGTAGTTATCGCCCGATTTCAGCCGGACTTAACCCCCGACCCCTCTGTTCATCTGATTATGAAATTATTTCTTCAGGCGCGCCGGAATGGGCAACGCCTTTCGTGCTGATCTTTCGGATATGGATCATACCCGTATAATGTCGATCGGTGCGTCGGTCACCCTTTCCAAATGGTCCTTTCTTACGATGAAATCGACCTCGATGCCGATCGCGCCCTCGCCGGGAAAGATGAACTTCGGCTCGAAGGCGAATACCATGCCTTCTTCGAGGACGATATGGTGACGCGGGGTGAAGACGGGGAACTCGTTGATCTCGAGACCGAGCCCGTGGCCGATGAATCTGACCTGCCCCTCACCATGGCCCATGAAGTATTCCGACAGGCCTGCGGCTTTTACCTTCTCGTCGGCCCGGTTGTAAAGGTCGGAGGAGATGACGCCTACCTTGCCCGAATCGAGGGTGTCCTCGATAATCGCCCGGGCCACGTTATAGGCCTTCACGAACTTTTCCTGAAGCTCCCCGGCTGCCACGACCCGTGTCTCGTCCGTAATGTAGCCGTTATAGCCCCCGCCGTAATCTACGAGGAGGGGGACCCCTCTTTCCACGCGGTTGATGGAGGAGCCCTGCCCTATGGCATGGGTAACCCCCGCACCCGATATGGGCACGTCCGCGCCGGACGTATAGGTGGCGGCATGGCCGTGGGTCACGTAGATATTCATCATCTCCTGATTGAAGCCCCTCATCCTCAAAAAGCCCTGGTGGCCGTGGGCCCTGCCTTCCCCTTCCAATGCCGTGGCGATATCGATCTCCCGCGCCCCTTCCCGCACCACGTCCCGGGCCTTTGCAAAAACCCTGGAGACGATCTCCCCTGATTTTTTTATCTGCTCTATTTCAAAGGGGCTTTTGATAATGCGAAGATTGGTGATGGCGGAGGAGATATCGATGAAACTCTCCTGGTCGAGGATGTGCCTCCATCGCTCGTAGACAGAGACGGGCACCACGTCGAGCTCCATCCCGCCCTTTCCCTTGAGCACCCCTTTGTCTTTGAGGATACTTTTTACGTCCCTGTCTCTCTTGATGGGTATTATTTTGAGGGGGGTCTCGGCCTGGGCCCTGTAAAGGCTTTTTTCCACGAAAAAGAATGGACCCTCGTCCACTGATACCACGAGCACGCCCTTCTGCACCGTGCCCGTAAAATAAAAGAGGTCCACATTCTGGAGTACGATCGCGAAAGGGATGCCTTTCGCAGCCATCCTATCCCTCAGCCGGTCTATCCTGCCTTCTATCTCCTCCCGTGGGGTGAGATCACATATGTGCAAGTCCTTCAACATGGGCTAAAACCTTTTCCACGATCTCATCTTTTTTTACCCGTACGGACTCTTTCTCGTGCCTGAGCTTAATCTCCACGAAGCCGTCTTTCAGGTTCCTCTCTCCGATGGTGACACGGATGGGGATGCCGATAAGGTCGCAATCCTTAAATTTTATTCCCGGCCTCTCGTTGCGGTCGTCGAGTACGGCGTCGACGCCTTTATCGAGGAGGGTCCGGTACACCTCTTCCGCGAGCGCCATCGTTTCCGCATGGGACGTGTTCACGGGCAGCACGTCCACCTCGAAAGGCGCGATGGCAATGGGAAGGATCATGCCGTTTTCATCATGCCCCTGCTCGATGGCGGCGGCCACGGTCCTGCTCACCCCGATGCCGTAGCAGCCCATCACCATGAATTGCTCTTTTCCGTTATTATCGAGGAAGGTCGCATTCATCGCCTTGCTGTACTTGAGGCCGAGCTTGAATATATGTCCCACTTCGATCCCTCTGGTGGAGGTATGCTTGTCCCGGCACCGGGGGCAAAGGTCGCCTGCCTCCGCAGTTTTGAGATCATAGAAGCCTTTCACCGCGAAATCCTCCACATTGACCCCGGTAAAGTGCACGTCCTTTTCATTGCCTCCCACGACAAAATCTTCCATGAAAAGGATATCCCGGTCCGCAGCGAGGGGGATTTTGAGCCCAATAGGACCGGAGAACCCGAGGGGGCCGCCTGTTACCTCGTAAATAGTCCGCTCGTCCGCGAGCTCCACCCATTCGAAGCCCAGGAGGTTTCCGAGCTTCGTCTCGTTCACTTCCCTGTCGCCTTTGACGAGCGCGCCGATTACGCCCTGGTCCGTATTATAGATGAGGGTTTTTACCAGTTTATCGGCCGCCACGTTGAGAAAGCGCGCCACTTCCTCGACCTTTTTCTGTCCCGGGGTCTCGACCCTCGTGTAGGCGCCTTTCTTTCGGGACACATCCCTCTCCACGAATCCGATCTCCGCCTTTTCGAGATTGGCCGCATACCCGCAGTTGCTGCAGGAGATGATTACGTCCTCCCCTGTATCGGCAAGGACCATGAATTCATGGGAAAAGGCGCCCCCGATCTGCCCCGTGTCCGCTTCCACGGCCCTGAAATGAAAGCCGCACCGTGTGAAGATGTTCATATAGGCATCGTACATGTCGAGATAACTCTGCTCTGCGGCAGACTCGTCCACGTCGAAACTGTACGCGTCCTTCATCGAGAACTCTCTGCCCCTCATGACGCCGAAGCGGGGACGGATCTCATCCCTGAATTTCGTCTGGATCTGATAGAGCACCAGGGGAAGCTCCTTATAGGAGCGCACCTCCCGCCGCACGAGGTCGGTCACTACCTCCTCATGGGTCGGGGCAAGGCAAAGCTCCCGGTTATTCCTGTCGGCGAACCTCAGGAGCTCTTTCCCGTATTTCTCCCATCGCGTGCTCTCTACCCAGAGCTCTTTCGGCTGGACGAGGGGCATGAGGATCTCCTGAGCGCCCTTTTTGTTCATCTCTTCCCGGATAATCTTCTCTACCTTACGCAGAGAGCGCAGCCCCAGGGGGAGCCATGTATAGATACCCGATGAGAGCCTGCGGATGAAGCCGGCCCGAAGCATGAGCTTATGACTTACGACCTCCGCTTCCTTGGGGTCTTCCTTTACCGTGGGAATAAACATTTTGGAGAATAACATTATACCCCCTCATGGCTTCCCTGACCGGCTACGCCGGGAGCCTGAGCATATTTTTATCACCACACGAGTCCGTACTGACTGCCTATGGCTATATATGAAAAGGTACCTTAAAACGGTAGGAATCTCAAGGGATTTGTGGGGCCCGGCGATGGAGCGACGATGCAATCGCGGATGAGGAATGGTGGGTCCGACCGTCCGAGAGTCCGTACAAAAACTTTTCCTCCGCCCTTATAACTATTTTCATCCATGACGAAAGATTCTATTCCATTCACCCTTCAACCCTATATCCCTGAAAAATGTGCGATTTTGGTCATACTATATGCCTGGTGAGCCCACAAGTGAACGTTCAGGCGTCGTAAAGGAATTATCTTCTCCTGTTTACTGCGACACGGCTCTGAAGAACATGCAGTATGGGGAGATGAAAATATTGTTTATCAAAATAATATGTGGGTGTTCATGTGAATCGACCACTCGAAAGGGAAGAATAGACCCTTCCCAAACCCCACCACTAAAAATTTCCATAAAAAAGTAAAATTATTCTTGAAAAAGTTATGACATATATTGAATGATACAAACCTTAACATACTAATAATAACCATAACATACATAGACTGAAAATTGAAAAATTACAAACCCTGTTGTATACTCTAAAATGGAAATAATGTCGGCAAGGGATCTTTCACGATACCTTAAAATCAACGAAAAGAAAATTTATAAGCTCGCCCAGGAATCGATGGTGCCGTCTATGAAGATAGGCGGAAAGATCGCATTCATAAAAGAGCTGATCGATAAATGGATGCTCGAGAATACGGAGAGGGAAAAGCAGATATATATCGCGGGAAGCGATGATTTCCTCCTGGGCAGCATCATCTCCGCCTACAACAGGGACCATGAGGGCCTCGTCTTCTATGCGCCCGTGGGGAGCATCAACGGCCTCAAGATCTTACGGGACCACGGGGCAACCCTTTCATGCGTCCATATCATCGACACCGAAAAAAAGGAAAGCAACCTCTCCTACCTGAATAAATATCTCGCCAATGATGAATATGTGGTGATCCACCTCTTTGCGAGAGATCAGGGCATAATGGTGCCTAAAGGCAATCCGAAAGGGATCGGCTCGCTCGAAGATGTGGTCGTGAAGGGGGCCACTTTCGTCAACAGGTCGACCGGCTCGGGCACGCGACTCCTCCTGGATTTCCTGCTCCAGGAAAAAAAGATCGACCCTTCGAACATGAAAGGCTACGAGGTGGAGCTCGACTCACATCTCCAGGTAGGGCATAGAGTCTTAAGCGGCGCCGCGGACGCGGGGTTCGGCATCGGACACGTGGCCCATGTGCTCGGCCTCGATTTCGTGCCACTCTACAGGGAAAATTTCGAAATGGTAGCCCCCCGGGAGCGATATTACAGTGCCCCTGTCAAAGAGTTTCTCACCTTTTTCCAGCAGCCATCGCTGCTCCACCGGGTAAAGGATTTTACCGGCTACGACACGGGTAAAATGGGGAGCGTCGTCTTCCCCCGCCCCTAATACAACCTCGGTTTTGACCCCTGTCTCACCCTACAGCCCCGTTTCCATACCACAGGTCCCGGTTGATTGACACGCGGACATCCCAATGGGAACTTGAGACCGTAAGTTCTTATTAGCTCGCACAGCGAGCGAGACCAACAGTAGGCGCCTTAGGCGGGGGGAGGCTCACCCGGCTTTTGCCGGGTGAGGGGGCGACGTGAGCCCCTATAGGAGTGTGGCCGGGAATGTGCTATACTGGAGGCGCGGGAAGGAGTAGCTGTCCGCCCCATTCGTCATGACCGAAAGAAAATTCATAAAAACTTCCAAAATAATCCCCTCTGGGGAGAACGCAAGCCCCTTACCCGTGATGCGCATCGAGCTTCGCCTTCAAAAAGGCATGGAAGAGCTCCTGCCGGAAGACCTCTACCGCCTTTCCCCCTCGGGAGTCTGGACCGAAGAGAAGGGCGATTCCGTGCTCGTGAGGTTTTATCCCGACAACCGCGATGCCTTTCTTCGGGCAGTAAAAGAATTACCCGTCCCTGTCCTCGAGATGAAGATCGAGGAGGAAGAGCCCAGAGATTACCGCGCCCTTACTCAGCAGTACTTCCGCCCCATAAAGATAGAAGAGCTGACCGTCCGGGCCCCCTGGAACAGGAGCCGGGCCAAGGGCCCGATGCTTGTGATCGAGCCGGGAATGGCTTTCGGGACCGGGAGACACGAGTCGACGCGCCTCATGATAAAGATCATGAACTCGATCGATTTTAAGGGAAAGAGCGTGATCGACCTCGGGTGCGGCTCGGCCATACTCTCCCTCTATGCCCGTCTTCTGGGGGCTGAAAGGGTGACTGCCGTGGATAACGACCCCGACACGGTGGAGAACGCGGAAAAGAACATAGCCCTCAACAAGGCGGACAACATAAAGGTGGTCTGCTCCGACCTCGCCCTCCTTTCCGGCCCCCGTGATGTCGTCCTCGCCAATATCGATATAAGGACCTTTACCGCCCACAGCCGCACGGTGATAGACCTGGCCGCGCCGGAAGGGTTCATCGTCGTCTCCGGAATTCTGGGCAGAGATGGCAAAAAACTTCTCAGCCTCTTCGAGCCTTATACCCCCGTGACCATGGAAAAAAAGAACGCATGGCGCGGCTTTCTCTTCCGAAAGTCCCATCATTTTCCTGAAAGCTAGCACCTTGTCGAAATACCCGGCAGACTTCCCCCTCCCCTGCCTGATCATGTAAAACACTTCAGCTCCACTATCTCGATCGATCACAAGTTTCACATAATTAATTCTTATGGATCATAAGATTAAATTAATTGACTTGCCCCATCTATGGGCTAGAATTGAAATACAACCCGTCGAAGTGTTATTGCCGGTCACTGTTCTGCTTATGAGGGGACGCAGCGCGGCTCGGGAAGTTATTGTGTGAACGCGAATCCGGATGGAAAGGAGAGAGGCATGCCCATTTTATTTGCTGAGAATTACGACATTATCCACGAGAAGGAAGAGGAATACGGCGGATTCATCTCCCGGGTCTACATTCCCGAATGTGCGGCCATGGGCCTGCCGTCCGTGGGCGGGTACTACGTGGAGATCGGCCACGGGCCCAGGATCATAGGGGTTATGGCGGTGGCGCAGCTCGAAGACCTGGCGCGCATCATGTCTCAGAAGAAATTCAAGGAGCTGAACCTCGCCTTGAAAGGCCTCGTCTACAATTATAAAAGCTCCGTTATGGAGCCCACGGGACGGGTCAAATACGAAGAGTACAGCATACAAAAGGGGGTGTGGAAGCTCAACCAGTATTATGATTTGCGGCCGGGCATGAAGGAGGCCTACGCCGAATTCATCATCAAAGAACACCTCCCCGTGATGGCCAGGATCGACTACGTCGACATAACAGGGGGATGGAACGTCATCCTGGGCGGCGCGAACGAGATCGTTGCCGAGTTCACCTTCAAAGACCCCGTTGATATAGGGCGTCTCCTCAATAACGAAGAATTCAGGAAAATCACTCTGAAACTCAGGAATCAGTTCGTACGAAACTATGCAAGCCGAGTACTCCGTTGCACCGAGCGTTTCGATGAACCTAAGTGGTTCAGACTATAGACAATCCTGAAAAGGGAGGAGGGCTTATGGCGACACGATTCACGGACCCCCACGATGTTCCGGCCATTCCGGGCACCGAGGGTTGGGAGAAGATGTACCCTTACCAGTACCAGTTCTCCAAAGAAGATCCTGAAAGAGCAGCCTTCGAAAGCAATCAGATCTGGTTCTATGACGGTCTCCATTATCCTGAGCCCCATTACCCCTTCGACCTCATATGGGATGAAGCATGGTCCCTCGCCCTGTCCCAGTACAATACCCGCCATTTCATGGTCCCGCCGGCCCTCGGCATCGACCACAGGGTGGTAAACGGCTACGTCTATATCAGTCCCGTGGGTGTGCCGAGCATGGAGGAGATCGGGAAGCGGGTGCCCCTTTTCGTGGAGCGCGCCGGTTATTACTATGAAAACTGGGACCGCCTCTACGAGAACTGGAAGAAGAAGATGACGAACGTAATCGACCAACTCGAGGCCATCTCCTTCACCGACCTTCCTGAAATGGAGGATATCAGCGTCATCAGGGACGGCGTCGGCAAGGGGAGCGGGTACGAACTGCTGAGAAAATATGACGAGCTCATCAACCTGGGGCTCCTCTGCTGGCAGCACCACTTCGAGTTCCTGAACCTTGCCTATGCGGCGCAGGTGACCTTTTTCAACACGGCGGACCAGATCTTCCCCGGCATCCCCATCTCCACCCTGGTGAAAATGTCCGCGGGCATCGAGGCAATCCTCTTCCGGCCCGACGCGGAGCTTATCCGGCTCGCCAAGCTCGCCCTCGAGGAAGGGGTCGATGAGATTTTCCTGAAACCGGTGAAATCGAAGGAGGTCATCGCCGAGCTTGAAAAGATCCCCGCGGGAAAAGAATGGCTTAAGGAGATGGAGAAGTCCCGTTACCCCTGGTTCTATATCTCCACGGGCACGGGATGGTACCACACCCATATTAGCTGGAACGACAATCTCGACATCCCCTTCGATGCCATACGGACCAATATCAAGACGATAAAGTCGGGCAAAGAGATCGGCAGGCCTACCGAGGCCATCCTCAAGGAGCGCGACAGGATCGCCGACGAATACCGCAAGCTCATCAAGACGGATGACGACAGGGCGGCCTTCGACCAGGGCCTCGCCGTGGCCCGCCTCGTGCTCCCCTACGCGGAAGACCACTGTTTTTACGTGGAGCACTGGTTCCACAGCATCTTCTGGGGCAAAGTGCGCCAGGTGGGCAAGATCCTCGAAAATGCGGGATTTATGAAAAACGCCGATGAGGACATATGGTTTCTCAAGAGGGACGAGATCAAACAGGCCCTCTGGGACCACGCCACGTCATGGGCAACAGGGGTAAGGGCACGGGGCCCCTCGTACTGGCCCAAGGAGATCGCCTGGAGAAAAGAGGTGTATGAGAAGTTCAAACAGTGGACCCCGCCGGCAGCGCTCGGCGTTCCGCCCGAAGTGGTGACGGAGCCTTTTACCATCGTGCTCTGGGGCGTGACCACGAGCTCACTCCAGCAGTGGCTTGCCGGTCCGGCGGAAGGCGAGACCTCGGACGAGATCCAGGGTTCTGCCGGCTCCTCCGGTGTAGTGACGGGGAAAGCGAGGGTCTTGAAGAACGTGGAGCAGCTTGCCGACCTCCAGGAAGGGGAGATTCTCGTCGCCACCACCACGTCGCCGAGCTGGGCGCCAAGCTTTGTGAAGATCGCGGGGGCCGTGACCGATGTGGGAGGACCCATGTGCCACGCGGCGATCGTCTGCCGCGAATACGGTCTGCCCACGGTAGTGGGCACCGGAAAAGGGACCCAGATCATAAAGACCGGCGACCTTATCCGTATCGATGGAGATACGGGACTGGTAAAGATACTGGAGCGGGCGAAGTAGCCGCGGTCATCCGAAAATAGACTGCACGTGCCGGAGGTAAGGATGGGTGAGAAAGAAAAAGCGTACACCATGTGGTATGACGAGATGGAGGGCTCCGATTTCACCTTCGTGGGAAAGAAGAACGCCAATCTCGGAGAAATGATAAAAGCCGGCATACCGGTTTCACCGGGCTTTGCCATCACCATCCTTGCCAACGACTACTTTCTCATCAAGACCTCGATCAAGGCGGAGCTGGAGAAGCGCCTCAAAGACCTGGGCCAGGTGACGTATGAAACGGCAAAGGAAGCGAGCGATTTTGCCATGAACCTCATCGAGAACGCAGAGGTGCCCGCCGACCTCGAGAAAGAGATACTTTCATGCTATCGCGGGCTCTGCGAGCGGACCAAAACGGGGATCTGTCCTGCGGCGGTCCGATCGAGCGGAGCCATATCGATGCCGGGCCAGATGGAGACCTACCTCAATATCAGGGGTGAAGAAGACCTGATCCGCTATATCAAGAAATGCTGGGCGAGCGCATACAATGTGGAAGCCATCATGTACAGGATGAACAAGGGGATGCCCTTTCTCTTCAACATCGGGGTGGGCATCCCCAAGATGGTCCGCTCCCGGGTATCGGGCATCATCTTTACCATCAATCCCGTGAACGGCGATCCCTCGAAGATATCGATCGATGCGAGTTATGGTCTCGGCGAGGCCGTGGTAAGCGGTCTCGTTACGCCCGATACCTTTCTCATGGATAAGATCACCCTCGACCTTATCAAGGCCAGTAAAGGGAGCAAGGAGACCCAGTGCATCTACCGGGAGGGCGGAAGCGACATCATTCAGGTCCCGGTGGACGAAGAGAAGAGAGGCGTGACCTGCCTTACCATCGAGGAGTTGAGGGAACTCTCCCGCATCGGAAAGCTTATCGAGAATTATTACGGAAAAGCATATGACATAGAATTCGGCATCGATGAGGATATGCCTTTCCCGGAGAATATCATCATCCTCCAGGTAAGGCCCGAATCGGTATGGAGCAAGAAAGAGGCCGCCCCCAGAACCGAGCGGAAGAAGGATGCAATGGACCGCATTGTGAGCCAATTGCTCACAGGGGTACGCCTCAAATAGCCTCAAAATCCCCTCCGAACAAGTCTCCCCTCTCCCCCGAGGGAAAGCTTTACCCCCACTACCTCCTCTGAATCCCTTGGGGGAGAAGATTTAAGCGTGTAAAGCGTTCATGCGTGTAATGCGTGTAATGCGTGTAATGCGTTAAAGGCGGGGAAAATAGGAAATCGGAAAAAGATAACGGAAAACGTATACCGTATATCGGAAAGGACACAAACCTTCGAATTTGGTTTCCAGCCTTTTGGCTTCTCCGTTATCCGATTTTCGTTTTTTAACCCATCACACGCATCACACGCTTTAACGCCTCACACGCCTCACCCTCGCCGCAGGCGCTCCACCACTTCTTCCTTCGAGAGGCCGAGCTGACCGGCCGCTTCCCTGAGGATGGAATCGAGGGTGCCGGTTTTGAGGCGGGTATGGTTGGGGATCGTGATGTGGTGCACGGGGCTTACGAGGGTCGTGAGTCTCATATGGCTTCCCGTCTGACGGGTGATATGATATCCGAGCTTTTCGAGGAGCCTTGCGGGTTCCGTGCCGTGGAGGTCCCTCGGAATTTTCATAGAGGCACGGCCTCGCCTTCCCCCACGCGAATGAGGATCGTCTCCGGTTTCTCTGAATCATCAAAATGGCAGCAGACCGCGTCCTCTATGGCCTCCTTCAGGGCTTCGAAGGAGTCGGCCTGGGTGCAGATGCAGTGGCAGAGGGCCTCGGCCTCGTAGCCGCCCTCCGCCGATTCATGCACGAGAAACTCTATCTCTTTGGCCATCGATGCATCAGGTCGCGAGATTATAGGCAGCGGGATCGAGGGGGGAGCCCGCGGTAAAGACGCGCGTGCCCAGCTCACGGTCGATCATAAGGAGGGCGTGCTTATCGTCCCCTATCATCTCGAGCTCGCGGGCTACCTTTTCAGTGCTCTGCTCTTCCTCGATCTGCTCCTTGGAAAACCAGGTGAGGATCGGGTCCGAGGAGTAGTCCTTTTCTTCGCGGGCGATCCCGATAATGTCGTTGATCTTTGCGGTGATGAACTTCTCGTGGGCGTAGGCGTCCTGCCATGCTTCCAAGGGAGATTTCCAGGCGGTCTTGATCTGCTTCAGGTCGAGAAGCTCGACCGTCTCCGAGCGGTCTATGATCTGGTCGAAGAATTTCATGGCGTGGATCATCTCCTCGTGGGCCTGGCAGCGCATCCAGTGGGCCATGCCGTCCAGGTTCTGAGAATGGAAGTAGGCGACCATGGAAAGATAGATGTAGTAAGACTCCAGCTCAAACTTGATCTGCTCGTTCATCGCGTCACGCACTCTTTTGGGAATCATCGTCTCCTCCTGTATTTGTATGTAATTGGGCGATCCCTCGGTTCCTGCCGATTGAAAAAAATATAAGACAGGAAAAGGCGGAATCACAGGGGACGGGACGTTTTTGGGGGATAAGGGTGTTCTTCTAAGAACTTGGACGGCCGGTGAATCGGTCGGGATGCTCCATCTCCGTCGCCCACTTCCGCTTTGGTCCTCTGGCGTATCAATATACGGCCGACGGCCTCAAATGCTTAGTGGACAACGAACCTGAATCATCCCGCCCGATTCACCGGCCACTCATCCCGGCACAGTTGAAATTTTATTAAAATGGGTGCCGGAGAAAGCCCGCTAGGCAGGGTGGAGGAAGTGGGCTCTATTAACGGTGACGCAGGTGGTTCGTGCGAAAAAGGAACGGTAGCATTCACGTATGTAAAGTGCAAAACTTCATTCCCGTGAAAACAGGGCCAGGCTCATAGGTAAGCCCCCTTGACACCTCATAAACGCGGCATTATTCATTGATTACTTTAACTTTAAGGAGGCAAGGCCATGGCAAAGATCGTGGAGTGCGCCAAGGTAGATCCATCGAGCGGGTGCAAGGAGGTCATGCGGGGCGAGACGGAAGAGGAGGTGCTCCGGAAGGTTGCCGAGCATGCCAGGGAACATGGTATCCGGGAAGTGACGCCGGAACTGATCGAGCGCGTCAAAGCGAACATCCGGGATGCATAGGCAGCCCGCTACTCTTCCTCTATGGCAAGGGGGTCCTGCTCGCTGTTATACCATTTGACCACTTTGCCGTTTTCGAATTCCACATAGGAGTAGCCGTAGGACCACCGGTTTTCGGTGAGTTGGGTGGGAGTGCCCTGGACGGCGAGTACCTCCTCTTTCGTCGATCCCACCCTGAAGAAGAAGCGTTCCGGCTCTGATTTGGGTGCTAATTTTATCCTCAGGGGGTCCATGGCGCTGTTATACCAGCCCACCACCTTTCCTCTCGCAAAATCTACGCGTGAAAAGCCGTAGCTCCACCGGTTTCCGGAAATCTGCGTGGGTGTGCCCTGGAGGGCGGCCACCTCCTCCTTTGTGGATCCGAGGGTGAAGAAGGATCGCTCCGGCTCCGCCTTCGCAATGACTTTTACCTTTAAAGAATCGAGGGTGCTGTTATACCAGCCGATGACGCGTCCTTTCGCGAATTCGACCCAGGACGGGCCGTAACTCCACCTGCTCTCGGATATCTGCTGGGGAGGACCCTGTGCGGCGAGGACCTCCTCCTTTGTGGAGCCCAGGGTGAAGGAGCCGGATCGGTCTTGAAATTGCTTCCCGGGCCGGAGGGTATCGGTCTTTTCCGGACTTTTTTGGGACCGGAGGGGCCTCTTCTTCGGCGCGCTTTCCGGGCCTGATTCCGGCGCGGGCGAAGGAAGGATTACCTTTACGGGGACTTCCGCTCTTCTCTGTTTCACCATAAGGGTGACGCCGATCAGGATGATCGCGATGGCGCACAGGGTCATGAGAATCCGGAAGAAGCCGTGGCGCTTTGGCATTTCACACATATTGCCCCGGGCCTCTTCATTCGGGGGAGGATATGCACGCCGGACTTCTTCCGGGCCATCCATCCCCCCTTCATTACCCCCTGCTTCATAAAAGGCGAGGAGGATCTCATAGGCCCGGTTTATCTCCGCGAGCTTCTCGGTCGCTTTTTTTTCAAGCCTTGAGTTGCCCGCGAAACGGTCCGGGTGCCAGACCTTTGCAAGGTCGAGGTAGGCCTCCTTTATTTCCCTGAGGGGGGCGCGCGTCGAGACGGAGAGGATCTGCCGGCATTTTTCGATAGAGGGTTCCAAGGAATGATGTCCTTGAGAAATCTACCATTACGGGAGAGAAAATTCTATGGAATTTGGCGGCAACGGCCGTGCAACTATAGGGACTCACGTCGCCCCCTCGCCCGGCAAAGCCGGGCGAGCCTCCCTCTCTCGCTCGCGGTGCGAGCTGGACACGAGAAGACGGGTCTGCGTTTCAGCTTCTCCCCCCCAGCACAGCTATAGGGACTCACTCGCCCCTCGTGGGTGAACCGGAACCGGCCGTTGCCCGTGACAAAACTGTTACTCTTTTAAAACCCAGGAATCGAACATCGCCTTGGCTATCGGGAGATAGACGTCGTACGCTGCTTCCGGGGCCGTATAAGACCACACGTAAAAAGAAGGTTTATTGCCGTCCGGCATCACCACCGCCCACTGTTTGAACCGTTCCTTCTTGATCGTATACTCGGCGACGCACTGGGTGCCCGTGAGATTAAAGCCGTCCTTGGTATATTTGAAGGGCTCGGGGTTAAAGACCATTGCCTCTGACGTGGAGCGGAGCTGGTTCTCCAGGTCTGTGATGACCCCATCGACCGCCCGGAACTTTCCGCCCTGAGACGCGGCGAGAAGGTTTTTTATCACCACGGTGGGGTAATTTTGCTTGGTCCCCTCCTTTCCGATGAACATGGCGGTATGGCGCCCCTCGGTATAAGAGAGCCATCCGTCGGGATACTGTATTACATACCCGAAGCCTGCCTTGTTGAAAGTTTTCGTGCCCCGGAGAGGCTCAGCGGCGGCCGCGCTCATGGTGAAGCCGCACATCATAAGGACAGCAGCTAAAATCAGATACTTCAATCCTTTCATGGTGTATCCTCCCTGTCTATCATGGCATCTCATGCTTCAAAAGAGCCGCACCGGAATTACGGGTTTACCGGCACCCAGACTTTGTGAGACGGCACCCATCTCCCGCCTGCCCACTGGCCCGGCACCTGGACCCATCGCCCCGGAGGAGGCTGATCGGGCCCGGGGGCCGCATAGGCGCGCTGCTGCCTTTCCCATTCGAGCCGTCTGTTCATCTCGTTCTGATCCACCGCGTTTCCTACGATCGCACCGACAAGGGTTCCCCCGGCAAGTCCTATCAACGTACCCGCCGTGTTGCGCCCTATGGCCTGGCCGATCAATGCCCCTGCTCCTGCCCCGACCATCGCCCCTGTCTGGGTATTATAGCCCGTGGACGTACAGGAGAGACCGCCAAAGACCGCGATACAAATGACTGCCCACGCAAGCACCTTCATTGTCTGCCTCCTTTTAAATTTGCCGTTCATGAAATATAGTGCCCCGACCGCCCCTATTCAAGGGAGGGGAGAAGGTACGCGGCTTTCCGGGGGCCGGGGATAAAGGGGCTCCGCGGGGCGACAGCCCCGCCCGATTACATGATAGCGTTAAAAAGGTAACCCACGGCCATTATGGCGACGGTCATGATGCCCGCAAAGACGGCGAGGAGCCTTATTTTCAAGACCTTGCGCAAGATGATCATCTCGGGCAGGGAAAGGGCGGTGACGGCCATCATGAAGGCGAGGGTAGTGCCCAGGGTCAGTCCCTTTTGCATGAGGGCGTATATGATGGGGATAACGCCCGCCGCATTGGAGTAAAGGGGCACGCCCAGGAGCACGGCGATAGGGACGGCAAAAATATTCCCGGGACCCGCGTACCTGACGAGAAAATCCTCGGGCACATAGCCGTGGATGAACCCGCCGATGCCGATCGCGATAATGACATAAAACCATATCTTTCCCAGGATCTCTTTGGTGTTCGACCGGGCATAGTCTATGCGGTCCCGAAACGTCAGCGGCGCGAGCTCGGCGCCCTCTCCCATATGCATGGTATAGACATACTCCTCCACCCATTTTTCGAGGTTCAATTTCCCGATAATATACCCGCTCGCTATGGCCACGCAGAGGCCCGTGCCGATATAGATGGCCGTGACCTTCCACCCGAAGAGACCCCAGAGCAGGACAATGGCGACCTCGTTGACCATGGGCGACGAGATCAGGAAGGAAAAGGTAACGCCGAGAGGCACGCCCCCTTCCACGAAACCGATAAAGAGGGGCACCGCCGAACAGGAGCAAAAAGGCGTTACCACGCCGAGCAGGGCGGCGACTATGTTGCCTATGAACTCCCGCTTACGGGCGAGGATTTTTCGTGTCTTTTCCGGAGGAAAGAAGCTCCGTACCAGAGAGATGGCAAAGATGATGACCATAAGAAGGAGAAAAATCTTGATCGTATCGTAGATGAAGAACTCGAACGCGCCCGAGAGGCTGGTATTCGGGGTCAGCTTGAACAGATCATAGACCACGTATTTTGAAAAACCGCTCAACACGGGATACCTCCTTATTTCTGCAACCGCCTCACCAAAAAAATGATCAGACGGTGGTGTAGATCAGATAAAATCCTCCCAAAATCACAAAGGCGCCGCAGACCCGCTTCACAACGAGAGGTCCCTTTGATTGCCCGTTCCAGTTCAGATAGCCCTGGACCAGCTCCGTGCAGGTTCCGGCCAGCACGATAATGGAGCAATGGCCGACGGCATAGGCAAGAAGAAGGAGCATGCCGTACCAGCGCTCCGCGGCGGCAAGCTGGAAGGTAATGGTCAGCATGGGCGCCATATAGGCGAAGGTGCAGGGGCCGAGGGCGATGCCGAAGATGAGTCCGAGGATGAAGGCCGCAAAGATACCTTTTCGTTTCATACCGATCTGTCCGGGGCCCGACCAGGGCATGGGAATAAGGTCGAAGAGGTGGAGACCCACAAGAAAGAAGATCCCCGCCACAATGTAGTTCCCGTACCGGCCCACGTCTCCCATAATGCGACCCGCCATGGCGGTAACCAGGCCGATGGCCGCAATACTGACCATTATGCCTGCGGAGAAGAGGAGGGAAATGAAAAAGGCCCTTTTCGTTGCGATGCGCCCCTGTTCGTCGATGAAGCCTACGATGAGTGGAATGCTCGACAGGTGGCAGGGGCTAAGGACCATGCTCAGTATTCCCCACAGGAACGCGGCGCCGAGGGCGAAGGTAGGTGTCCCCTCTACGGCCTGGTTAAGCGTTATGAAGAGCCTCTCTACCATCAATAGCCTCTTTTATCCCTATTTCGACGCCTTCTTCAGTGCGATCCCATGCTTTCTGAAGGTGTCGAGGATCTGTTCTTTTGAAAAAAAGCCCATGTGACGGTAAAACTCCTTCCCCGAAGCATCGTAGAAAATCTGGGTCGGTATGCCACGGACGCCGTATTTCTCTCCGGCCCCCGGATTCTCCCACACGTCGATGAAATCGACCATGAAAATCCCCTCGTATTCCTTTTTCAGCTCCTCCAGGATGGGCGCCATCATTTTGCAGGGAATACACTTCTTCGCCCCCACATCCACGAGCAGCGGGATCGACTTTCCCGGAGCGGGCGTATTCGCGCTTTTTGTCTCTCCGCCCGCGGGGCCTGAAAGATAAAATCCCGCGAGGAGAAAGGCCGCCAGGAGGACCCACAGATGCTCTTTTCTCAGTCGAACCTTCATGCTGTCCATTTCCGGAATCACCCATTCCCCACGATCTGCTCCACGGCCTGCCCTGTCTCCTCAGCCAGGTCGTGAAAGTCGTGCCTCTTTTCGATGCCGAGCTCGGTAATCACATAATAGCGGGTAGGCGTGATCCCCTGTCTGCCGAATATCTTTTTGCCGCATCCCACGGGGCAGCCGTCGATGAGGATGGTCCGGCCCGCCCGGGCGCTCTCCACGAACCCCGAAAGATCGGCACCGGCTCCCGCAAGGCAATAGGCATTGCCCATCCCCTTCTTATCCATTTCGATCATCACGTTGTTCGCGATCTGCCCCACATTGGAGCCCCCGGAGCAGCCGAGGATGAGGGTCTTGACGGTCGCACCACTGCACGTATCTTTTTCTTCCACCATGTGGTACCTCCTTTATTGAATTTCTCCTCCCTGTCCCGAGGAGCCTTTCGTTTTCGTTCCGGCACCGGTCTAGAGGAGTTTTCTGATCTCCTCAGCCGACAGGACCTTTCCTACGGTCTTCACCTGCCCATCTATGACGAGGGCAGGGGTCATCATGACCCCATAGCCCATGATCCCCTGAATATCGGTCACTTTCTCGATTTCAACATCGATTCCCGCTAATTTAGCCGCCTCCGTGGCATTGGCGGCCAGCTTCGTGCATTTCGTGCATCCCGGCCCCAGAATCTGAATCTTTTTCAAACCCATACCCCCGTTTTTAATTTGTTCTTCTCCAATTCTTCAAGACTTCTTACAGAGACAGACCTGCTGCCTCTTGACGTTATTTTCGATCACCCCGGTGACGCAGCCAAAAAAATCGATGACGCATGGCGTCTCGAGGCGGTAGATCATGTCCGCCCCTGCCTTTCGCGAAGAGAGGATGCCCGCATCCTTCAACACGAGGAGGTGTTTCGAGATGGTCGACTTATCGGATTCGAACATCTCGTTAATCTTCGCAAAGGTGGTTTCCCCATCCTTGAGCATGTCCACGATCATGAGACGGACAGGATGGGCCATGGCCTTTATGATCCTGCTTCGTATTTCAGCTTCTTCAAAAGTGAGCATGTGTGCCTCCATTAGCTTGTTGGCAATTATACCAACACGCCAATAAACATGTCAATAATTAATTTCAATTTCTTTGACAGAGGCCCCTGGAGGTGGTATATACTCCTATATCCGCATATGCGGTTATAACGATACAAGGAACTTCGGGTAACGTGAAACAGGGGCCTTATGCAGAGCGACGCAAGCCCCATTAAATGGAGTTCGTGGATGGAAAATACCGTGCAGCTCTATAAGGCCCTCTCAGAGGAGATGAGGCTCAGGATCTTGATGCTCCTTACCCACGGGGAGCTTTGCGTGTGCGACCTCATGGCGATCTTTGAAGAGCCCCAATCGAAGATCTCCCGCCATCTCGCCTATCTCAAGCACTCCGGGCTCGTGAGCAGCGCGCGCAAGGGCACGTGGATGCACTACTCCATCAAAGAATCACTCGATGAGCTTGCAAGAGCGCACCTCGACTTCATGCGCTCCCATTTGTCCGGCATGAATTGGGCCGGGGCGGATGCGAAGAAGATGGAGGAAGTGAAGGCCCGGAAACTGTGCGAGACGGGCAGCGCGGGACATGGCAGGAAAGGAGGATAAAGGAATGGCCGAAGAACAGCTCAGCAGGAAACTCTCATTTTTGGACCGCTTTCTCACTCTATGGATCTTTCTGGCCATGTTCATAGGTGTGGGCTGGGGGTACCTTTCTCCCGGGGTGGTCGATTTCTGGAACCAGTTCCAGTCGGGGACCACCAATATTCCCATCGCCATAGGGCTTATCCTCATGATGTATCCGCCGCTCGCGAAGGTGAAGTATGAGGAGCTGGGCGAGGTATTCACGAATTTCAAGGTCCTGGGTCTCTCCCTCGTGCAGAACTGGGTGGTGGGCCCCATCCTTATGTTCCTTCTCGCCATCGTATTCCTCAAGGGCTACCCCGAATATATGGTGGGCCTCATCATGATCGGCCTTGCCCGCTGCATCGCCATGGTCATCGTCTGGAACGATCTCGCAAAAGGGGATACGGAATACTGTGCGGGTCTCGTGGCCTTCAACTCCATATTCCAGGTCCTCTTCTTTTCCGTCTACGCCTATATCTTCATCACGGTTTTGCCTCCCCTTATCGGGCTTAAAGGGGTCGTCGTCGATATCACCATAGGCCAGATCGCGAAGAGCGTCTTCATCTATCTCGGCATCCCCTTCATTGCGGGCGTTATCACGAGGTTTGTCCTCATTAAAATAAAGGACAAGACGTGGTACCACGAAAAATTCATACCGAAGATCAGCCCCCTCACCCTGATCGCGCTCCTCTTCACCATCCTCGTCATGTTCTCCCTGAAGGGTGAGTATATCGTGAAGATCCCTCTCGATGTGGTACGGATCGCCATACCCCTGCTCATCTACTTCGTCATCATGTTCCTTGTCTCCTTTTTCATGAGCGCGAAGGTGGGCGCCCATTACGGACAGGCCGCGACGCTCTCGTTCACCGCCGCATCGAACAATTTTGAGCTTGCCATCGCGGTGGCGGTGGCGGTTTTCGGGATCAATTCGGGCGCTGCCTTTGCCGCGGTGATCGGCCCCCTCGTGGAGGTGCCCGTGCTCATCAACCTCGTCCACCTCTCCCTCTGGTTCAAAAAGAAATATTTTCCCTTTGCAGTGGAGACGCCGGCAGGAGTCTGTTATTATACCTGCAAGGATTGAACGCCGGGAGGAAAGCATGAAAAAGAGGGTATTATTCGTCTGCGTCCACAACAGCGCGCGGAGCCAGATGGCGGAGGCTTTTTTAAAGTCCCTCGCAGGGGACAGATTTGAGGTAGTCAGCGCGGGTCTCGACCCGGGACCGATCAACCCCCTGGTCGTGGAAGTGATGAGAGAAGCCGGCATCGATCTCTCCCATAACCAATCCAAAAGCGTCTTTGATCTTTACAGGAGGGGAGAGCTCTTTTCCTACGTGATTTCCGTCTGCGATCAGGCGAGCGCCGAGGCGTGCCCTGTTTTTCCGGGCCTTCTCACCAGGCAGATCCACTGGAGCTTCGACGATCCTTCGGGCTTCACAGGAACCCGTGAGGAAAGGCTCGCCCGGACGAGGGCCGTGAGGGACGCGATAAAGGCCAGGATCGAGGCATGGCTCCGGGAAGTCCCGGAAGACTGCTGAGCGCCGGATCTCCGATGAGGGGAATAATTTGAGGAGGTAACACTATGTCATTGTTCCAAATAATTGGCTGAACTACATGAGCCGACGACGAAACGCCGACAGTTAGCCGGCGCACGCTAAGATTTAATGACGGGAGCCAGGTGGCGGTCAACGGCCTGGACGAGATATTTACCCACCTTTACAATGAAGGAAGGCAGGCGAACGAGCAGACTGCCAGAGAGGCTATCGACCTGTTGGAAACAGCCAAAAACTTTATTCCCTCCTCGGAAGTCGTGCGCCGGGAATATGCCCATGTCCTGACGAAGCAATTCAGGGAATTCATCGAACGCCGGGCTGGCGAGAAAGACTGACGGGGCGCCCTTGCGGCGCCTCCTCCCTTAGGGCTCCTCAGCCTCTATCTCCCCATTCGGAATACCCGCCCAATCGATTTTTATCCCCAATTTATGAGACCCCGTATCCTTTTTGCGAGCTGCCTCGTCTAACCTGATATACGGGCCGGAAGCTGCAAGAGTCCGAAAGTAGAAACGGAAGGGAGGTGGCGAATATGTTCTGGTGCAATTCTTTTATGGCGGGTTGGTGGTGGATCTTCCCGGCGATGGGGATACTCTTTTTCCTCTTCATGATGTTTTTCATGACACGGTGCTTTTCAAGGGGACCTTCCTGTTGCGGGAATATGCCGTTTTTTACCACCACGGCAGATACGCAGCGTGGCGGCCCGGGGGGTGACGAGGGCACCAAAAGGGCCGAAGGAAAGGCAGATGTGGGGTCCGCGGCAAAAGGCTGAATACCCTCCCCGCACACGGCAGGTGCCGGGGAAGAGAGAAAAGAGGGCCTCCGTCCTGATGTGGAGCCCCTTTTCGGGGAATGGATGAAATCGATGGAGGTCTCCATACTCCGGCTGGTGAGCGAAAAGGGCCCGATCAGCCCCGAAGAGGCGGCGGAAGTTCTCGGGACTTCCGAGAAGGGTATGATGACCATTATGTGCAGGATGATCGAGGAAGGGAAGATTAAAATCACCGGGATCGGGGCAAAGCCGTAACAACACGTGGAGCGGGGGCCTCGAATTCCGGCAACAAGAGCTAAGGAGGAAATGATGAATAGTGAAAATCTTTGCGGTGTGGAAGGGAAAACGGACGGTACGACAACCTATGAAACGGTGCGCATAGAGAAGACAAAGAACGTGTGCCCCATGTGCGAAGACTATAGCCGGGCCAATGGAACGAAACCGATCGTGGTCATGAGCTGTGAGGGCGCGTGCCTCAGGGGCGAGGTGGCGAGGCGGGCGGCGAACCTCCTCTGTCACGAGCTTATTCCTGAAAAGACGGCACGCCTCTGCCTCGGGGGCGCCTTTACCAAGGACACCGGGCAGAGGGGGCTCGCACGAAACGGCGCAAAAGTCGTCGCCCTGGAAGGCTGTTTCATCGAGTGCGCGAGCAGGATGATGAAAGGGGTGATTCCCGAACTCGCGCCTGAGGTGATAATCGCGGACCGGCTCTACGATTTCGACCGGAGCCTCTTCGGGATCAATGATATGGCGGAGGAAGAGATTAAGGCCCATGCGCTCACAGTGGCAATGAAGGTCCGTGAGGGGTTATAATTAAGAATAATCCTTTAGAAGGTAGGACGATGGCAGAGGACGCGCTCGATTTCGGACAGATGTATGAAATGTATCGCAAAAGGATAGAGAGATACCTCTCGCGACTCGTGGGTGAGACCGAAGCGGAAGACCTCACCCAGGAGACATTTCTCAAGGCAGGCAAGAAACTTGAAGGGTTCAGGGGAGAGGCCCAGCCCCTCACCTGGCTCTACAAGATCGCTACAAATACGGCCCTCGACAGGTTGAAGAGCCCCTCGTTCCGGCAGTTGGTGCAGATCGAGCCTGCGCCGGGTCCTGCCGAAAATGCCTCTGTTTGTGCTCCTCTTCCCGTCGATGCCTCCCCCTCACCGAACGTGGAGCGGCAGCTCATCAGGGAAGAGATGAGCGCCTGCATCCGCCGGGTGATCGACCGCCTTCCCGAAAATTACCGGACCATCATCGTATTGAGCAACCTCGAAGGATTAAAGGACCGAGAGATCGCGGACGTACTGGGCGAGCGGACGGGTGCAATAAAAATACGCCTCCACCGGGCCCGGGAACAGCTCAGGAAAGAGCTTTCCTCCACGTGCGTCTTCTATAGGGACGAGGAGAATGAGCTGGCCTGCGATCTCAAATCCTTATCCGTTGGTTCCCCCGGTTCATAGAGCGCCCGGGGCGGAGGCTCCATCCTCCTTTGCAGAGTTTCGACAAATGGCTTTACCGTATACAGCCCACTTGCGATTTACATGACCTCACGCCCCGTCACAATCTGCGACGCCCGCGCACGATTCCTTTGAAATCTTGAAGTTTGTGTGATTTTTCACGCCCTCATTTTTGTATTGCTATTGCCCCCATGTAAGCTATATTTTCTCATATGTACCCGTTACCCTGGGGAAACAGGTCTTCCCCACAGGGTTCTCACGGGCATGAAGGGGGTAATGATGAAAAGAGCAGGCATGGCAATGTTTCTGCTGCTGGCCTTCGCCTCGATCGGCGCGAGCAGGATCGGCGGGGGCGACATCACCTATGAGGTGAAGAAGGCCGGCAAGGTCGTCTTCAGCCACGATTTCCATGTGAAGAGCGCCTCCCTCGGGTGCACCCAGTGCCACCCGTCTCCCTACGTCACGAGGGCACAGGACGAGCCGGTCACCATGGCCGGGATGCAACAGGGGAAGTCCTGCGGGTCGTGTCACAACGGGACCGGGGCCTTTTCCGTGAAGACGAACTGCGTCCGATGTCACGTAAAATAAAAAGGAAGGTGATCCATGTATCTCGGCAGGGATGAGCTTTTTGTGATTCAGGATGATATCAAACGCGCGTTGAAGCAGCGGAATCCCCAGTGGGCGATGCTCATAGACTTAAGAAGGTGTACCGCGTGCAAGGCGTGCACCGTGGGGTGCATGGCAGAACAGAAGAGCCCGCCCGGCATTATCTACCGGCCCGTCTATGAAGAGGAATTCGGCACCTTCCCCCACGTAAAGAGGCGTTTCACGCCGAGGTTGTGTAACCAGTGCGACAACCCGCCGTGCGTGGCAGCCTGCCCCCACAAGGGGGAAGGGAAAGCCACGTGGAAAAGCACGAAAGGCGTGAGCGCCGGCATTGTGATGATCAATTACGAGCAATGCATAGGCTGCGGCAGGTGTGTGATTGCCTGCCCCTATAAGGCGAGAAATCTCGATGGGGGAGCGTTCTACACGGAAGGCACGCCCCTTCTCGAGGAATATGAAAAGGGACCGACCTGGGAATACGGTCGCAAATGGCTGCGGGAGAAGAACGAAATCCCTGTCGGGGTGGCAAGAAGTGCCATTTCTGCCTTCACAGGATAGGCCTCGGCATGCTCCCCATGTGTGTCAGCACCTGTCCGTGCCGTGCGAATTTCTTCGGCAACCTCGATGACAAGGAGAGCCTTCTCTATAAGATGATGAAGAGCAATCCGACACAGGTGCTCAAGTCGGTCAGGGCCGACAAGGCAGACGGGCCTATGTCCCGGGACCTCAGGGGCAAGACGGCAGCGCAGATAGGGCAGACTATAGGGTATCCCGGAAAAATACCGGTCTTTGCCGAAAGGGCAGGCGCGAAACCGCGGGTATTCTACATACTGCCATAGGGGGACGGAGATGAACGAGAAAGATAAAAAGCTGACAAGGCGGGATTTCATAAAATGTTCGGCGGTTCTGGGAGGGTCGCTCCTCGCGTCCCAGGCGGACTGGGCCCAGGGCCTTCTCCGGAGGGCGGAAGCAGGGACCCTCACCGGCGAGGAGGAATACGAGCTGACGAAGGCCGGGAACATCCTCTATACGACCTGCCTCCAGTGCAACACGGGCTGTGGGATAAAGGTAAAATTGATGAGGAATAAGGGCGCGGCCATTGCCTTAAAGATCGACGGCAACCCTTATAATCCCTTCGTGGCCGTGCCTCACCTTCCCTATGCCACTCCCCCGGAGAAGGTCAACGCCATCGATGCGGCCATCTGCCCGAAAGGTCAGGCAGGGATCCAGACCGCCTACGACCCGCACAGGATCACGAAAGTGCTGAAGAGGGCAGGCAGGCGGGGCGAGAACAAGTGGGCGACGATACCCTTTGACCAGGCAATCAATGAGATCGTGAACGGGGGCAGACTCTTCAGCCACGTTCCCGGCGAGGAAAACCGCGTCGTGGAAGGGCTCAAAGACATCTATGCGCTGAGGGACCCGAAAATCGCGAAGGAGATCGCCGCCGATGTGGCCGGAGTTATTTCCGCCAAGGACAAGAAGCAGGCGGTGGGGGAATTCAAGGCAAAACATGGGGCCAACCTGAAATACCTCATCGACCCGGACCATCCTGATCTGGGGCTCAAGAACAACCAGCTCGTGTACTGGTGGGGCAGGCTGAAAGGGGGGCGGAGCGATTTCGGCGCCCGCTTCTTCGGCGACTATTTCGGAAGCGTCAATACACACGGGCATACGACCGTCTGCCAGGGCTCCCTCTATTTCACGTGCAAGGCACTGAGCGAGCAGTACGAGTACAATAAATTCACGGGAGGCCCGAAGTTCTACTGGCAGGCAAACGGAGAGAATGCAAAATATATGCTCTCCGTGGGCTCCAACCTCTTCGACGCGAATTACGGCCCTCCCAACCTCAATGCACGGATCTCTCCCAACCTGGCGGAAGGGAAGACGAAGCTCGTGGTGGTAGACCCGAGGTTCAACAAGGCGGCAGCCAAGGCATACCGGTACATGGCGATAAAGCCCGGCACCGACGGCGCCTTCTTCATGGGCCTCATTCAATGGATCATCAAAAACGGCAGGTATGACGCGAAATATCTGTCCAATGCGAATAAGGCCGCGGCAAAGGCAGCGGGAGAGCCCACCTGGACGAACGCGGTCCTCCTGGTAAAGATCGACAAGGAAGGAAGACCGGGAAGGTTCCTGAGGGCCCACGAAATAGGCCTTGCGGGGCCGGAGGAGCGTAAAGACAAGGCAGGAAAGGAGCACGCCTTCGAGTACCTGGTGGCCATGAAAGGGGGCGCGCCCGTGGCGGTGGACCCGAACGATGAAAAGAGCCCTGTTACGGGAGACCTGATGGTCGATATGGAGATTAAAGGGATCAGGGTAAAGAGCGGCCTCAAGGTGCTCGCCGATTCCGCAAATACGAGGACCATGGCGGAGTGGTCGGCCATTTGCGGCATTCCCGCGGAGAACATAGAGCTCACCGCAAAAGAGCTGACGAGCTATGGCAAGGAGGCCGCCGTGGACGTGCACCGGGGCATCGCCCAGCACACGAACGGCTTCTACAATGTCACTGCCGCCATGACCGTAAACCTCCTTTTAGGCAATTATGACTGGAAAGGCGGGATGACCGCCCTGTCAGCCTACAATACCACAGGCGGCAAGGAAGGGCAGCCCTTCGACTTTGCAAAGATGGCGCCCGGCAAGCTTCCGAAATCGGGGATCAGCATCATACGTCACGACATCAAGTATGAGGACTCCACCCTGTTTGAGGGGTATCCCGCAAAACGCAACTGGTATCCCCTTGCCAGCGACGTCTATGAAGAGATCGTGCCCTCCATGGGAGACGCCTATCCTTATCCCGCAAAGGCGGTATTCAGCTACATGGGCACCCCTGCCTATTCCCTGCCCGCAGGCCACACCAATATCGAGGTCCTCGCCGACACGGCGAAGGTCCCCCTCTACTTCACCACGGACATCATCGTGGGGACGACCACCATGTACGCCGATTATATCTTTCCCGACCTCAGCTATCTGGAGCGCTGGGAATTTCAGGGATCCCACCCGAACATGCCGGTAAAGGTCCAGCCCGTGAGGCAGCCCGTCATCGCCCCCCCTTACGGAGACGGTGAAGGTATTCGGGGAGGAGATGGCCTGCTCTTTCGAGGCGGTGATCATGGCCCTGGCGGAAAAGCTCAACCTACCCGGATTCGGCAAGGACGGCTTCGGACCGGGCAAGGATTTTATCAGGCCCGATGACCTCTACATCAGGATGGTGGCAAACCTGGCAACCGACGGCGCGCCCGTACCGGACGCCGACAACGGGGAGCTAAAACTCTTTCTCGAATCGAGGAGCCATCTGCCGAAGACCGTATTCGATCCCGCACGGTGGGAGAAAATAGCCGGTCCTGCCTGGCGAAAGGTCGTCTACGTCCTTAACCGCGGGGGAAGGTTCCAGGATTACAGGGATATCTACAAGGGCAGCCAGGTGGCGAACAAATATGGAAGGGCCATCAATATCTACCAGGAGAAGACGGCAGGCACGAAAAATGCCTTCACGGGAACGCCCAATCCCGGGTATGCCACGTACCTCCCCGTTTCCACAAGCCTCGGCAAAACCCCCGAGGAGGCGGGATTGGTGGAGGGATACCCCTTGAGCCTCATCACCCAGAAGGATATCCTCATGACCAAGTCGAGAACGATCTCGAATTACTGGCTCCAGGCGCTCATGCCGGAAAACGGCATCATTATAAATGGTGAAGACGCGAGGAAACTGAACCTGAAGGACGGAGACGTGGTAAGGGTGGTCTCCGCAACGAACCAGGAAGGCGTCTGGGACTTGAAGAACGGGACGAAGAAGCCCATGATCGGAAAGGTAATGGTAACCCAGACCATCATGCCCGGCGTCATCACCTTCACCCTGGGCCACGGCCACTGGGCCACGGGCGCCGCGGACGTGACCATCGACGGCGCGGTGGTCAAGGGCGATCCCCGAAGGGCCAAAGGGGTCCATGCGAATGCGGCCATGTGGGTCGACCCGTACCTCAAGAACACCTGCATGCTCGACCCCGTGGGAGGAAGCGTTTCTTTTTACGACACGAAGGTGAGGCTCGTAAAGGTGTAAGCCCCGACGGGAAGAAGGGCAGGAAACAGAGAGGACCGCGCCCGGGCGATGATTTACTACAGTTTTGCCCCTTTCCTGTGGTATGCTTTCCTGAAACCGCACGCGCCCATAGCTCAATTGGATAGAGTGTTGGACTTCGAATCCAAAGGTTGCAGGTTCGATTCCTGCTGGGCGCACTTGAGTTAAGAGTCTGCGAGTATCCGTTTTGCCGTAATTTCGCCGAAATAGAATATCCCCACCCTGTTCCTTTCTTGAAGCCACACCGAGTCATCACCGAATTTTGCTTGATATTTTATGTGCGCTGGAACAGAATAGACCTAGGCGTCCTTGTCTTCGAATATTGACCGGTGTTATTGGATAAAATAATGAAAGAGATTTTGTCGGCCTCCCTTATTCTGTTTTTCAGTCTGAGCCTCCTGGGCGCGGCCAAGTCTGCGACGGCCGAAAGCGCCGCCCTATCCGATCCCGAGGTACAGTCCGAACCCGCACCCGGCCAATCGATGGCAATAACCGGAAGGCCCTTCACCTATGCCCTTGACGCCAACGCATCCGGCATAATCAGGACGATCAACAATATCGCTACCATGACCGTGGTGTCCAGGGACGCCAACGATCTCAGGGCCGAGTATCGGGCCGGATTCGTCCAGGGCAGGCTGCAGGATAGGACTATTCACGCGGCCAGGGACAATTCGTGGGATAACTCCTATTTGATCGACCCTTCCCACACCTTTCCCGCCCAGCCCGGACCCACCGGGGCTGAGCTTAATGAGGCGGCCGGCTACCTGAATGCCAACTATGTCTCTTTCCTGCAGTATCTTACCGCCCCGGCTACCGACCCTGTCACGGCGCACCGGCTGAAAAGGCTCCTCTTCCGGATGCTCGGCATTTATCATGGCGTTGCCCTCGATCAGCCGGCCGAGCTTGATTTTTCCGGCAACTGGCTGCCCGGCGACGGTTATTTTCAGGCGTCGGAGCTTGCCCTGGGGTACGAGACCGGGGGTCTCACCTTTATGGATGTCTATTTCCTGAATGCCTACTGCGACCTCATGGATGTCATCTCCTATCGCGGGGTGCCCCCCGGAGGGATGAGGCCCGGCAATTATCCGGACAGGTGCTCCGCCTTCCTGAAGCGTCTTCGCAGGGAGGTCATTCTCGCTCACAATACCTGGATGGGGTATCTTTCCCAGACCATGGCCCAGACGCTCTCGATAAACGGCGACCTGGTCACCTTCAATGGCGCGACCCCCGGCCTTATCGGCTCCTATACCGATTTCGGCTATAACAACAAGGGGATCCTCTTCACCGAGACGACCCTCAGGGCGGCCACGAGCCAGGTCAAGCCCCTGGGCCTCTGGACCTTCTGGTTGGCAGCCATGGCAGAACAGTTTGCCGGCTCCATCAGCGAATTCTTTGACGCCCTATCCCTCGACAATACCGGCACCTACCTGAACGGCTACATGCTCGTCGACGCCAAGACCAACGAAACGGCCCTGGTGGAGATGTCCTACCGGTGCTTCGTCTATTACCGCTCAACGGGCGGCCCTTACACGGTGACCAGCAGGTCGCTCGACGGCAACCCCTGCTCGACCGAGTACGACGGGGAAATGGTCACCCCCGACTACCTGATGGGAATCAACTATCCCGCCTCGCTCCAGATCAGAAGCGACCTTCTCTCCACCGATAACCGTCCGGCAAGGCGGGAACAGTTTAAAAGGCTCCTGCCCAGGGTAACCGATCTGGCGGGCGCCAGGCGCGCCATCACCTATAGGGACCCGAAAAACCCCCTCTCCATATTCGGGCGCTGGGACCCGGGTTACGGAGAGACCGACGATCCGAAGCAAATACCGGACGGGGCCGTTGACGCCAAGGCAGCCTCCACGAGCATGGTCCGCTCTTTCATGAAGTTGTCCGGCACCCTCAACATTCACGCCGGCGCCCACGGCTTCTGGATGCTCTACGGCACCCCCTTCGTGAAAGGCAGGCCCTTTATCTGGAGCCGGTCACTATGGAGCTGGCAGAAGCTGCGCGATGTGCCCGACAGGCTGACCGGCAGTTTTACATTGATTCCGCTCTATCTGAAGTAGCTCCGGCGGCGTTGATGGACGTGGGCAGCGGGACGAGGGGAGGAATTGTTTCATGCTCCTCGTAGACATATGTGAAAAACAGACTTACCCTAATATTACGACAAAGACGAAAGGAAGGGTCAGAATGAACGACGTCATAGGAATTGCCTGGTACAAAGATGAATCGACATACCGCAGGGCGCTTGAGATCTTTGTTGACTCCAGGAACATGCCCGCCAAGTATGAAGACTGGAAAGCCATTGTCAAAAGAGAATTGGAAGAGATCAAGCGCATCGGCAATATCGCCCTACGCATAGACATCAATCCGGAAACATTTACCGATTGGTGCAACCTTCACGGATTACGACCCGACGGTCAGGGCAGAACGGCGCTCGTCAGCCACGAAGAGCTCGAATACCGGAAGACGGGCAAAGGAACGGTTATCGAATAGGCCGTAGAGGTTGATATTCAGGGCCCGGGCGGGTGGCTTTCAGCGCCCGACACTTCTTTGCTTCTTTGCGGACGGCCCCTTGGCCCCTTTCGGAGTGAGTTCCCAGCCGCGGCCCGGGCCTGGCGACGGTTCGATGAGGTCCTGTTCTTCTGCGAGCTTCCTGGCGGCTATTATGTAATATTTCCATTTCGGAACTCCCGGCGACGTAAGCTCCTGGTAAAAAGGCTCCTGAAAGATGTTCTTGAAGAATTCGAAGACCTCTTCCACTATCTGGGCTTGTTTCGCCTGACCGCCGTGTTTTGAAAGAACGGCGACTACATGGGGGACGAGATCGTTCGGGGCCATTCTTTTGATGAATGGGGATTGATGGGGAGAAGCAGCGGCCGGCGCGGTCGGGTTATACCATGTGGCGGTTCCGATTCCCTGGGGGGTTTGGGTGGTCTCAACGAAGGCGTTTACCTGGTCCGTGGTGATCAAATTCTCCGATAAGAGAGACGTTTTTTCGATCTTTTCGGGTTCTTCGAACAGGTTGAGAGATAGGAGCCTTATGTCTCCGTAAGGGCTTACGAAACGGGCCTGGTCTTCTCCCACGTCTTCAATATGAAGGAAAGACCTCCCCGACTGCCTGTTCCGGTAGACGACCATGGTGGTTTCCTGCGGGAAATCCTTCTTTGTGTGCCGAACGATAGTCTCGGTGCGCCGCGCCCCCGGGATGATTCGTCTCGGCTTTCTCACATCGGCGCCGGAAGCAGCGGATGGGGAGGTCTCTATTTGTGCCGTGCACCCTGCAGCCCCCGGTGCATTTTGCCTGTCCGCCCCGGCCCGTGATGCGGCGGCGGGGATATTCAGCAGCCTGGAAAGGATCTCAAGGATTGCGCGGGCATTATCTTTCGCTTCCCGATCCGCCGTTGTCGCCTGAGCCGATCCGTTCTCTATCTTTACCGCCCGCCGGAGGTCCGGCACATCTACCCGGACTGTTCTGACGGGATCGACATAGAGAGGGAACATCCCCTTCTTCCGGCAAAGGTCAACCAATTCGGCAAGGGCCATGTAGTCGACGGAGCTTTTTCCGCATGACAACAGGTGCTCCTTTACCACGGGGTCTTTCCCCGCGTTTTTCCCGAAATGCCTGAAAAATGCCTCCAACATGAACGCTTTCATCGTTGCGGCGCACTGCTTCACGCACCGCCTGTATTCGCCGCGGCTGAAAGAATCATCCGCCTGCTTGAACTGAATATCAAAGTCTGCCATGGTCCTCCTGTACTGGGGCAACCATTCTACCACATTAAGCTTCGTCCCTCCAAATGGCGGCCGCACTGCTTCGGGAACTGCGCCTGACCCCGAAGATTTTCCCTCGTGGCCACCTGTTCCTTGCCGTCCATATCCCGCCATTCCGTCAGGTCGGTTTTTTGTCTTGACACCTTTTGATTCGTCGGATACCATTGGATATAATGTTCCCAATTCAGAACATGCTCCCCACAATGCAGAAAAAAGTGAAAGACCGCTCGTAAGGAGGAACCATGGAGCTTACAAAGAGAGAGCAGGGGTGTTTAGCGGGCAAGGAGGGGAAGGGCGCTCAGAAATGCATGCAGCTTCTTGTTGCCATGGGTGAGGTGGCGGGCGCAAAGCGCATGGTCCCCATCGTGAGCGGCCATATTGCGGGAAATTACGCGGTCATGGAGGACGAAGGCATTGCGTGGGTCGAAGAGATCGTCCGGGATGGGGCGAAGCTGCAGATCTATACCACGAAAAATCCGGAGATGTATGATTTTGACAACCCCGAGGAGCTGGGAGTGCCCGTAAGGATCCAAATGATCCAGAACAGGATGAATTCCGCACTGAAGGCCCTCGGCGTGACCCTTACCTATACGTGCCACCACTACCTTGTAGGCAACGTGCCGCGCTTCGGGGACCATATCGCCTGGGCATCCTCGGGAAGCCTCTGTTACGCGAATTCCGTGATAGGGGCGCGGTCGAACCGTGACGGCGACCATGTGGTCATTTCCGCGGGGGTGACGGGAGTGATCCCGGAGATGGGTCTCCATCTGACGGAAAACAGAAAAGGACAGGTCCTTGTAAGCACGAAAAATCTCCCTCTTTCGAAGTTCGATTATGCCCAGTGGCAGGCCATGGGCTATAAGATGGGTAAGATCATCGGTCCCAGGATCCCCGTCTTTATCGATCTGCCCCCGGAGTACATGCCCTTCGAGAACATCAGGGCCCTCTTCTACAGCCTTACGACCACGGGCGCCATGCCCATGATCCACCTGGTGGGCATCACGCCTGAAGCGCCCACCCTGGAAGCGGCGTGCCAGGGCAGCGCGAAAGGCCTCGAGGTTATCTCCATCAGTGAAGAGGATGTACGCCAGGGATACAAAGAGGCATCCAGCGCGAAAACGGACAAGGTAGACCTCGTGATCTTCGGATGTCCTCAGTGCAGCATTCAGGAGATGACCCAGGCCGTCGCGTTATTGGAAGGGAAGAAGGTCGCGGCCGGCACGGAGCTTTGGTTCTGCACCTCCAACTGGGTAAAGACCCTCTGTAAAAGAATGGGCTACGAAGAGAAGATAAAAGCGGCAGGCGGCAGGATCGTAGCCGACGTGGGCGCCGGCGATGGCCCCTTCATCTATCTGAAGGAGCGGGGCATCAAGACCATGGCCATAAACTCGGTGCGGGGCAGCTACTACGCGACCAACCTGTGGGGCATGGGCACCTGGTTCGGCACTACTGAAGAGTGCATTAACTCGGCGATCGCGGGCAAATGGCAGGGACGGATATAGAGAATAAGGATAAAGGTGAAATCATGGCAACTACAAGAAGAGAATTCTTGAAAACGGCAGGCGTCACCCTCGTCGCCTCGGGTATGGTCATGTCCGGTCTTAACGAGGCGGCAGCTCAGTCGGGCTCCGTGATAAGGATAAAAGGTAAGGCCATAGTGCCGGGGGTGGTGAAGGGTGAAGCCCTTGTCTCTTCCATGCCCATCTCCTTTACCGGCGGCATGAACCCCCAGACAGGGGTAATCCGGGAAAAGGGCCATGTCCTTTTGGGACAGAGCGTGGCGGGAAAGATACTCGTCTTCCCTCAGGGCAAGGGATCGACCACGGGATCGTGGCAATTCTGGGTTGCCTATAAAAAAGGCAAGGCGCCCATAGGCCTCATCAACGTAAAAGCCGAAGGGATCGTCACCTGCAGCGCGGTGATTACGAATACACCCATGATCCATCTCCTTGAGAAGAACCCTCTCGAGATGATCCGTACGGGAGATATGGTCACCATTAATGGGAACGAAGGTTGGATCGAGGTGGTCCGGGCGTAGGGCAGGGATCGTGAGGTAAGTTCCCGCGCGGATAAAGAGGGGAAGCCTCACCGCGCGGGGTCGGTTTATCTGCTCCTAAGCTTTTCGTGTAATACCTCCTGCGACAATTCTTACGAATTTTCCTTTACTTTTTGACATTTCCGCCGATATATATTGTATACAATATATCAGGACAATATAAGCCGGACGACGGGGCCACACGATCCGCTGATCCTTGATAATACAGGAAAGATTATCTTTTAAGCGGACCGGTAACCGTCATTGTGGGGGCACGGTGAAGTCTGGTTTTTTCAAAAATAGCGCTTCATAATTTTTTTTACGATTCGAAAAGACTTTTCCTTAACCTGCTTATTATGCGGCAAGGCCCGGTCACGGGCTTTTCTGCAAATCTATAAGGGAGGGTTATATATGAAGAAGAACCTGTTTTTTCACCTATGCGTGTTGGTTGCGGCACTGGGGATGGTCTGTGCGGCCGGGGCAGCCTCACAGGAGGAAGCGAAAATATTTGCGGAAAAGGCGGCTGCCTTCGCGAAGGCGAATGGAAAGGAGAAGGCCGTGGCGGAGTTCAATAACCCCGGCGGCCAATTCGTCAAGGGTGATCTGTATATCTTCGCCAATGACTTAAACGGCACGTGCCTGGCGAACGGGGCAAGCCCCCAGCTTGCGGGAAAGAACCTCCTGGGGCTCAGGGACTCCGCCAATAAGCTCTTCTTTAAGGAGATGACTGACGTGGCCGCGGCAAAGGGGGGCGGATGGGTGGAATATTCGTGGACCAATCCTGCGACGAAAAAGGTGCAGGCCAAAATAACCTGGATCAAAAAGGTCGAAGGTGCAGACTACTATGTGGGGTGCGGCGTCTATAAGTAGGTGCCTCTCGTAGCGGCAGGGGGCCTTCCAAGGGCCTCCTGCATGAGAAAAGCTCGCCGGCTACTCCACCAGGAGAAGGCCGTAAAGGTTTTTCTCATCCCCTTTCACCCGGACCGTCTGGATGGGGAAGCCATTCTCCCGGGCAGTCCTGAATACGTCTATCCCGCAGCTTTCCATCGAGGGGCGGGCCTTCATCGGGTTTTTGCAGCTTCCCGTGGGGTCGCACTCGTTGCATATCCTGCACGGGCCGCTTCCAAGGGCAAGGGCCTTGTAGAAGCCGTCGAGAAAAAGGGTTCTTTCCAGGTCCACCAGGGTTTCATTAAAAGCCTTGTCTAAGCCGCTCGTGCCCTGGCGGTGGAGAAGTATGGCCTGTTCGTATGAATCGAGGACGGCCCGCGTCTCAACCCAGGTGGGCGTGAAAGGAGGGCAGCAGAGTCCTTTGCCGTGCATGGGGCAGCCGAACCTGCACTTCATGCGCACCCAGGGCGCGGTAAATACTGTCGACGGATTGATAACCTTCGCCTCCTTCGCCCCTTTACCGATCGCCTGCTCCATATATGCATCGAGTCGCGTCATTTCCCCTTTTCCTCCCGTGATTGATGAGATGAATAGTTCCCGACGACATTCTAACTTATTTTAAAGGATTTGTAGCCGGTCAATCAGAGTTAAAAAAAATCAGGAAGTCAAAGGCGGCGCAGACCGGGCAGTTCAGGGAGCCCGTTCGCGGAATCCCGTCAGGGTCTTCTTCCATTGCCCCACCTCATCCTCGTATTTTGTGGCCTGGTCATCGACAAGGACTTCCAGCAGCACGAGCTCGACCTTTCCTTTCTCGAGCATTTCCTGCTCCATGCTGATGGTCCTTAAGGGGTAGAGGTGGCTGTAGAGCTCGATATAATCTTTAAGTGCTTCGAAACCGGCGGCTTTTTCGTTTTTTGCAAAGAGCACCAGGGTCTTGTATCCCGCGATGCGCAAGGCAAAAAACCCTTTTCTCTCCAGCGTGTCCGCCTGGTTTATGTACCCTTCGGCACGGGCCAGGTCGCCTGCCTTGTAACTGGCGGTTGCCGCATATGCGAGGGAGCCTGCGTCAGGCTGCTCAGCCGCGGCCTTTTCGAATGAGGCGAGGGCGCGGGCATATTCCTGCTGCTCCAGAAAGTTCATGCCCTGGAACATATCCGCCCTGTAGGCGGTGAAGGTTGAGGAGCATGACGACGCACCGATGAAGAGCAGTGCACACACCGCTGAATAAACTGACCTTTTCATTCCGATTATCTTATCCCCCGAGAATCTGTACCTTCTATTATAATGTGAATCCGCGCGTCCCATTGTCAAGGCTGCAAAAGCGCGTTCAATGGGAGAAACCCCGCTTCTCTGCTATAATATATGGCATGGCGGCCGGTTGAATCGCGAGTCTCGAGGAAGATGAAGAAATGAAAATAATGGAAGAAGGCTTTATAAAGGTACCCGGAGGCAAGGTCTGGTTTAGGATAGCAGGGGCGAGTGCCTCTTCGCTCCCCCTCCTCGTTGTCCATGGCGGGCCCGGTGCTCCCCACGACTATCTGGAATCCCTGGAGGCCTTATCAGCCAAGCGTCCGGTCATATTCTACGATCAGCTCGGCTGTGGGAATTCGGAGACGCCGGAGGATCTGTCGCTCTTCACCCTTTCCCGTTTCGTGGAGGAGCTCTCCCTTCTCCGGAAGGCCCTGGGGCTCACAAGGCTCCATATTCTAGGCCAGTCATGGGGCTCTATGCTCGTTGTGGAGTATATGCTTACCCGAAAGCCCGAAGGGGTGGCGAGCCTCGTCTTTTCCGGTCCCTGCCTTTCGGCGCAACGTTTTATCACCGACCAGAGGCAATACCTTTCAGCCTTCCCCGACTCTCTCCGGAGGATCATCAACCGGAGCGAGGCAACAGGGGAGTTCGCGTCCCAGGCCTACCAGGACGCCATGAAGTCTATTACAGAACTCATGTATGCCGCCTTGACCCATGGCCGGAAAGCATGAAAAGGACCTTCTCGAAATTCGGACACTTTGTCTACGAGTATATGTGGGGTCCAAGTGAATTCACGCTCACCGGCACGCTCAAGGAGTACGACCGGACCGCCGAGCTTAAGGAGATCACCGTGCCCGTCCTCTTCACCGCCGGTCGATATGACGAGGCGGCGCCCGCTACCATGGAATACTATCGCGACATGCTTCCCGGCTCGGAGATGATTATTTTCGAAGAGGCCTCCCATATGCACCATCTGGAACAGCCGGAGGCTTATATGAAGGCCGTGGACGAATTCCTTCTTCGCCATGATACATAGTTTATGTGCCCCGGATTCGATTTAAACGGGCACGGAAGTATGATAGATTAACCGGAGGATTCCAACAGCATGGAATATATGACAAAAGCTCGGTGTATGGCAATCGGCGCAGCCTGTCTTTTTCTCTTATTGTCAGGGTGGTTCCCTGAGCGAACTGCATGTGCCGAAAAGGGGGCGGTGGTGGAAGGAAGTCAACTATGGCCTTCGAAGATGGAAGACTGGAAGATCACGGAGGGCCCGATCGGTTACACGCCGACCACGGCCTATACATATATGAACGGCGCGGCCGAGCTGTTCATCGCCTATAACATGAAGGGTCTCACGGTGGTGCGCTACGGTCATGCGAAGCGGCCCGATATCGTGGCGGAAATTTATACCATGGCCTCGCCGGAAGATGCCTATGGGCTCTTCACCTTCGAGAGCGACGACCCCGGCGGCCATATCGGCCAGGGCTCCGAATTCGGGGGAGGTCTCCTCAGGTTCTGGAAAGGTCCCTATTTTGTGAGCGTCTATGGGGATGGGGCAGGAGACGACGTGGAGAAGGCGACCCTGGCCATGGGGCGTCATATCGCATCGGCCATTACCCGAACAGGTAAACCCCCCTCGATCCTGGGCCTCCTGCCTTCCGGCAAAAGCCCTCTTGCCAAAACCCATACATGGTTTCTCCACAGCCACATCCTCCTCAATCAGCGTTTTTTCATTGCCCATGCGAATATCCTCAATCTGGGCGGTGACGTGGAGGCGGCCTTGGGGAGGTACGGCGCCGGCAATCAGAAGATGCACTTCCTGCTTGTCAGCTATCCGACCGGGGAGCGGGCGAACATCGCATTCGACTCTTTCGTCAAATCTTATATGCCCGACGCAAAAGGCAAATCATCGGTGAAGACGGAAGACGGAAAATGGACGGTTGCGGAGAAGCGGGGCGTCTATGTGGCCATTGCCTTCGATGCCCCCGATGAAAAATACGGATCGAAAATAGTAGAGACGGCACTGGCGAAGGTGCCGTAAGGAGGGAATATGAAAAAGACCGGGATGATTACCCGTCGTGATTTTCTTAGAGGAACCGCAGGCGTGGTGCTGGGAGCAGCCATAACACCCGTTTTGCCTCATTCGGCAAAGGCCCAGGCGCGGTCGAAGGTGGTCCTCATAAGGGATGAGAGGGTTCTGGGCCCCGACGGCGATATCCAGGCGGGGGTGCTTCAGGCCATGCTCGACGAGGCGGTTCGGCTCGTGGCAGACCAAAAGACGCCGATGGACGGCTGGAAGAGCCTCTTCAAAAAAGATGACCGGGTAGGCATCAAGACCAACGCATGGCGCCACCTTTCGACTCCGAAAGAAATGGAGCAGGCCTTAAAACGTCGGATTATGGATGCGGGAGTGGCCGAAGCCCTTATCGGCATAGACGACAGGGGCGTACGGACCAATCCTCTCTTCGTCGATGCCACGGCGCTCGTCAATGTCCGCCCCGTCAGGACCCACCATTGGTCGGGTGTGGGCACGTGCCTCAAGAATTACATCATGTTTACCCCTGTGCCGTCGGAGTATCATCCGGACGGGTGCGCGGACTTGGGGAAGATCTGGACCCTTGCCCCTGTCAAAGGGAAAACCCGCCTCAACATACTCGTAGCCTTGACCCCCCAATTTTACGGCCGGGGCGCTAATTTTTTCGACAGGCGCTACGTGTGGCCCTATAAGGGGATCATCGTGGGCACCGACCCGGTGGCGGTCGACGCCATAGGCGCCGAGCTTTTGAGGCGAAAGAGGGTCGCCCATTTCGGCGAAGACAGATCCCTCGATACCGCACCGGTCCACATCACCGTGGCAGACAAGAAATATAAGCTCGGCACCTCCGACCTCAATAAAATAGAGCTCGTGAAAACAGGGTGGAAGGAAGAGGTGCTGCTTTAAAGGCAGGTTGAGGTTGAGACAGGTAGAGGTTGAGGGAAAAGAGGACGGAAAAGGCTAATCCCGTCGCGTTTCCTATATACGATATACCATATACTATATACGATTTTACCAATTATTTCCGGAGGAAATCATGATCTCGAATGATGCGATCTCCCGGGCGATGAGCGTGAGGCTCGAGGACCTGTTCAGCGAATTGCCGGCCATGCCCGCTTTCGTGGCGGGGGTGCGCAGGGCGCCGAAGCGGAACCTCACCCTTTCAAGAGAGGAGATCATCCTTGCCTTGAAGAACGCGTTGCGTTACGTGCCGGAGAAGTGGCATGCGGCCCTTGCCCCTGAATTTCTCGAAGAGCTCAGGACCCGCGGGAGGATTTACGCCTACCGTTTCAGACCTGTTGGGGCGATCAGGGGAAAGGCGATCTCATCATATACGGGAGAATGCATCGAAGGCAGGGCCTTTCAGATCATGATCGACAACAATCTCGACTTCGACGTGGCCCTCTACCCTTATGAGCTCGTCACCTACGGCGAGACGGGCCAGGTCTGCCAGAACTGGCTCCAGTACCGCCTTATTGTCGAATATTTGAAGTGCCTGGACCATGAGAAGACCCTGGTGGTGGAATCAGGCCATCCCCTCGGGCTTTTCAGGTCGAGCGCCCACGCCCCGCGGGTGATAATTACCAACGGCCTCATGGTGGGCTGCTTCGACGACCAGGAGAACTGGCACAGGGCCGCGGCCCTCGGGGTGGCGAACTACGGCCAGATGACCGCAGGGGGTTGGATGTATATCGGCCCCCAGGGCATTGTCCACGGCACCTATTCCACCCTCCTCAATGCGGCCCGCCTCAAGTTCGATCTCTCCGACAGGGCGGATATGACGGGCAGGCTTTTCGTCTCCTCAGGGCTCGGGGGTATGAGCGGCGCCCAGGGGAAGGCCGCGGAGATCGCCAACGGCGTCGCCATTATTGCGGAGGTCGACCCTTCACGGATAAAAACGAGGCAGTCTCAGGGGTGGGTGAGCCGGGTGGTCGAGACGCCGGAAGAGGCATTCCGCATGGCGGCAGGCCTTACGGAAGAGAAGACCAAAGGCTCCATCGCCTTCTACGGAAATATCGTCGACCTCCTCGAACACGCGGTGACCCACCGCGTGCCCATCGACCTCCTTTCCGACCAGACCTCCTGCCATGCGGCCTACGACGGGGGTTACTGCCCCCAGGGCCTCACTTTCGAGGCCCGGACTGAGCTCCTCAGGACGGACCACACAAAGTTCAGGGCCATGGTCGATGCCTCCCTCAAAAGGCATTACGAGCTCATCAAGACCCTTGTTGCGCGGGGCGTCTATTTCTTCGATTACGGGAACAGCTTTTTAAAAGCCGTCTACGATACGGGCATCGCCGAGATATGCAGGAACGGCCGGGACGCCACCAAAGGGTTCATTTTCCCCTCCTACGTGGAGGACATCATGGGGCCGCTCCTCTTCGATCTCGGGTACGGGCCTTTCCGCTGGGTCTGTCTGAGCGGTCTGCCTGAAGACCTGGAAAAGACGGACCAGGCGGCCATGTCGTGCATCGATCCCGAAGGAAGGTTCCAGGACCGGGACAACTATAACTGGATCAGGGATGCGAAGAAGAATAACCTCGTGGTGGGCACCCAGGCCAGAATACTCTACCAGGACTCGGAAGGGCGCATGAATATTGCCCTCAAATTTAACGAGATGGTGAGAAAGGGTGAGATCGGGCCCGTCATGCTCGGACGGGACCACCACGACACGGGCGGCACCGATTCCCCTTTCAGGGAGACGGCCAATATTAAAGACGGCAGTAACATCATGGCCGATATGGCCACCCAATGTTTCGCGGGCAACGCCTGCCGCGGGATGAGCCTCGTGGCCCTCCACAACGGGGGCGGCGTGGGCATCGGGAAGGCGATCAACGGCGGCTTCGGCCTCGTCCTCGACGGAAGCGAACGGGTGGACCGGGTCATCAGGGAGGCCATTCCCTGGGACGTGATGGGCGGCGTGGCGCGCAGGGCCTGGGCCCGCAACAGGGGCTCCATCGAGACGGTGATACGCTATAACGAGGCGAATAAGGGGACGGATCAGATTACCCTCCCCTATCTCGCCGATGAAGAGATGATTACAAAACTGATTGACCGAGGGTGATAAATGAAGAAGATCGTTGAATGCGTGCCTAATTTCAGCGAAGGCAGGGACATGGAGAAGATAGAGCGCATCCTCACCCCTTTCCGCGGGAAAGAGGGGGTAAAGCTCCTCGATTATCAGAAGGACGAGGACCACAACCGGCTCGTGGTGACCGTGGTGGGAGAGCCGGAGCCGGTCAAAGAGGCGGTCGTGGCCGCGGTAGGCGCGGCCATCGACGTGATCGACATGAGGCTCCACAAGGGGCAGCACCCCCGGATGGGCGCGGCCGACGTGATCCCCTTTATCCCCGTGCGGGATGTGACGGTCGACGAGGCGATAGACCTCTCGAAACGCGTGGGGAAAGCGCTCTGGGAGACGTACCGCCTCCCTGTCTTCCTCTATGAATCGTCTGCATTGGTGCCCGGACGCATTGACCTCGCCGCCATACGGAAGGGCCAATTCGAGGGCATGGCGGAAAAGGTGAAATTACCCGAATGGAAACCCGATTTCGGCGAAGACCATATTCACCCTACCGCAGGGGTCGTGGCAGTGGGCGCCCGGATGCCCCTTATCGCATTCAATGTGAACCTCGCGACGGATAATCTCGAGATCGCGAACGCGATCGCAAAAGCGGTGAGGCATATAAGCGGCGGGCTCAGGTTTTGCAAGGCCATGGGAGTAGCCCTCCATGAGCGGGGCATCACCCAGGTCTCCATGAACATGACCGACTACACGAGGACCCCCCTCTACCGGGCCTTTGAGCTCGTGCGGACGGAGGCGAAGCGTTACGGCGTCAACGTGATAGGGAGCGAGATCGTGGGCCTTTCGCCCATGGTTGCCCTCACCGATACGGCAGCATACTACATGGGCCTCGAGAATTTCTCCCTCGACCAGGTCCTGGAAGCAAGGATCATGGAGTAAGGGTGGGGGGAAACCTACTCATTATACACGCGGCTCAGCTTGTGACCCCGAAGGGTCGGGGTCCGATTGCCGGAGCCGATATGTCCTCTCTCGCGATCATCCCCGACGGCGCGCTCGCCATAGAAGAGGGAATCATTACCCGGGTGGGCAGGACGGAAGAGGTGCTGCCCCACGTGGACCGGGAAAAATTCGTCGTGATCGATGCCGCGGGCAAAGCGGTGCTTCCCGGTTTTGTCGATTCCCATACCCATTTCATCTTCGGCGGCTACAGAGCCGAGGAATTCTCCTGGCGCATCCGGGGCGAGAGCTACATGGAGATCATGAAACGGGGCGGCGGCATTATTAGCTCCGTGGAAGCCACCCGCGAGTCCTCAAAGAAAGAATTGAAGAGATCCGGCAGGGCCCGCCTCGACCGTATGCTCGCCTTCGGGGTCACCACCGTGGAAGGTAAAAGTGGCTACGGACTCGATCGCGATACGGAGATAAAGCAGCTCGAAGTAATGGGGGAACTTGACACAGTTCACCCCGTCGACGTGGTGCGGACCTTTCTGGGCGCCCATGCGGTGCCTCCGGAGTTTGGGGGAAAGGGGGACAGGTTCGTCGATTTTCTCATAGAAAAGGTGCTTCCCGAGATAGCCCGGTTCTCCCTCGCCGAATTCGCCGACATCTTCTGCGAGAAGGGGGTATTCTCGGTAGACCAGTCGAGGCGACTCCTTTTAGCGGCACGGGCGGCAGGCATGAAGATAAAGATCCATGCGGATGAGATCACCCACCTCGGCGGGGCGGAACTGGCAATTGAGCTCGGGGCACAGTCCGCGGACCACCTCCTCCACGCCTCGGACGTGGCAATAGACGGCATGGCCCACGCGGGGGTCGTGGCGACCCTCCTGCCCGCCACCGCCTTCAGCCTCCGCGAGCCCTATGCAAGGGCGCGGTTCATGATCGACAGGGGCTGTGCGGTGGCGCTCGCGACTGATTTTAATCCAGGAAGCTGCTTTACCGAATCGATCCCACTCCTCTTTGCCCTTGCGACCCTTCATATGGGAATGACCCCTGAAGAGGCGCTCACGGCCCTTACGCTCAACGGGGCGGCAGCTTTGGGGCGGGCCGGGACCACAGGAAGCCTGGAAGAGGGGAAGGCAGGGGACGTGGTGGTGCTCGAGTATCCCTCCTACCTCTATATCCCCTATCATATCGCAGTCAACAGTGTGGAAAAGGTTGTGAAAAACGGTGAAATTGTGGTAGACAGGAAAGGGACTGCAGGGGGAATATGCTATCGGAATTGAAAATTAAAGAATTCCTGGAACGGGTGGGTTCAGGTGAGCCCGTCCCCGGCGGAGGAAGTGTGGCCGCCCTCGGTGCGGCAATTTCCGCAGCCCTGTCCGCCATGGTCGCCCGCCTTACCTTGGGAAGATCGAACGAGGCGAGTCTCGACGGGCGGATGACCGCGATACTAGGGCGGGCGGAGGAGATCGGGGCGCGGCTCACGGTCGATATCGACAGGGATTCAGCCGCATATACCGAAGTGATGAAGGCATACCGGATGGTGAAAACCACGGATGGGGAAAAGGCTGCGCGGCAGCAGGCGATTCAGGCAGCCCTGACCGAGGCGGCACGGGTACCGATGTCCGTGGCCGAAGCAGGGGTAGAGCTTCTCGACCTCTCGAAAAGGGTTATCGTCGAGGGGAACGTGAACGCCGTCACCGACGGCGCGGTGGGGGCTTTGATGGCCCGCTCCGCGGTTCTGGGGGCCCTCCTCAACGTGCGGATAAACCTCTCGTCCCTTAAGGACGAGTCTTTCGTCTCCGCCATGGCGGAAAAGGCGGATATTCTCGAAATAAAAGCGCGGGAGATGGAGAGCGAGATTCTCTCCCACGCCCGCGCCATAATGGAAAGAGAGGGTTAAGGAGTCCTCATGCGTTTATTTATCGAACAACTGCTGAACGGTCTCGCCATGGGCTCCATCTATGCCCTCATAACCCTGGGGCTTGCCCTCGTCTATGGCATCATGAGGATACTCCACGTGGCCCATGCGGCAGTCTTCACCGTGGGGGCCTATGCGGGGCTCCTCCTCTATGGCCTTACCGGAAGCCTTATCGTCGGCTTCTTGGGCTCCATGGTGCTCTGCTCAGTCCTGGGGGTGCTCATCGAGAGGTTCATCTACTATCCGCTCATGAAATATCCGCCCTATGTACCCCTTATCGGAAGCATCGCCGTCATGCTCTCCCTCGAAGAGGTGCTCCGCCTCGTTGCCGGTCCCTATATCCTCACCTTCCCGGCAAAGCTTCCCTTCCCTGACCTCACGGTGGGCGGCATCAACATATCCTCCACGATCCTCGCTGTGTACGCCATTACCGCCCTCGTGCTCCTCGTGCTCTGGTATATCACGACCCGGACCGAGCTTGGCCTCGCCATGCGGGCCACCTCCCAGGATATCGCCATTTCCGGGGCTATGGGCATAAACAGCCACAGGATCATATCCCTCACCTTTGTCATAGGCTCGTCCATCGCCTCCATCGCGGGGATTCTCGTGGGGATCTATTATAACCAGGTATATCCCACCATGGGGACCGTCCCCGCTTACAAGACACTGGCACTCATCGTGGTGGGCGGCTTAGGCTCCGTGCCCGGCGCCGTGATCGCCTCGCTCCTTCTCGGCACCGCGGAGACCCTCCTCATCGGCTATGCGAATATCCCCCTTCCCAGGGACGCCCTCGCCTTTATCGCCATGATAGGGGTTCTCATGTGGCGCTCGGAAGGGCTTCTCGGCTCATCGAGGTAGGCGGGCATGAGCTCCTATGTCATCACCATCGGCACCCTCATCGTGATACAGGCCATTGCGGTCTGCGGGCTCAATGTGATCGTGGGTTATGCGGGCCAGATCTCTCTCGGCCATGCGGCCTTTTTCGGCATCGGCGCCTATACGGCTGCCATACTCTCTACCAAGCTCGGCCTTTCCTTCTGGACCGCCCTGCCCCTGGTACTCGCCATAAGCATGTCGATCGGATTCCTCCTCGGGCTCCCGAGCATCAGGGTGAGGGAGGATTTTCTCGCCATCACCACCATCGGCATCAACTTTATAGTGGAGGCGGTCTTCCGGTACGTGCCCTTCTTCGGCGGCGCCCTCGGCATCGGAGGCATCCCCCGGATCATGTTCTTCGACATCCGGCTGAAGGGCATCTCCTTTTTTTATCTCTGCCTCGGCTTTCTCGCCGTGACCCAGCTCATCTGCTGGTGGTTCACCCGCTCTTGGGCGAGCCTCGCATGCTATGCCATACGGGAAGAGGAATCGGCGGCCTCTGCCATGGGGATATCTCCTGTCAGGTTCAAGCTCCTTGCCTTTGTCATCGGCACGGCCATGGCGGCCCTCGGAGGCTCCCTTTACGCCCATTACATGCAGTTTATCAGTGCGGGGGACTTCTCCTTCCCTGTCTCCGTGATGCTTTTGAGTATGCTCGTACTGGGCGGCATGGGCACCTTGTGGGGCCCTGTGGTGGGGACCGTGATTTTGGGCATCCTCCCCGAGCTCTTCCGTCCCCTCGTCGACTATCGTATGCTCTTCTATACGGTGCTCCTCATCCTCGTGATCCGCTTTCAGCCAGGCGGCCTTCTGGGCGAAGAAAGCGCCATGCGCCGCGTACTCGACCCCATTCTCAGAAGGAGCAAAGGATGAACGAACCGCTCCTCTCCGCACGGGGGGTCTCCAAATATTTCGGGGGCCTGAAGGCCGTGGACGGGGTCGATTTCGACCTCTTTGCAGGTGAGATACTGGGAATTCTCGGTCCCAACGGCGCGGGTAAGACCGTGCTCTTCAACCTCATCTCCGGCGCCTATGAGCCGAGCGGAGGGGAGATTCTCCTCCAGGGAAGAAGGATTTCCGGCCTTCCCTCCCATGTGATCGCTCGGGAAGGGATAGGCAGGACCTTTCAGATCGTGAAGCCTTTCGCCACCCTCACGGTCCTGGAGAACGTGCTCGTGGCCCTCGGTGTCATGCGCTATGGACGGCTTGCCAGAATATGGTCGTCCTCCCGCTCGAAGGCGGATCGAACAAGGGCGATGGAATGCCTTGAAAAGGTAGGACTCGCCGAGCTCGCCGACAGGAAAGCGGGGCTTTTACCCCTGGGCAACCTCCGCCGTCTTGAGATTGCCCGCGCCCTGGTGGTGGGCCATACCCTCCTTCTCCTGGATGAGTCCTTTTCCGGCCTGAGACATGAAGAGATCGCCCGTCTGGAGTCGCTCATCAGGACCATACGGGGCGAGGGACGCACCGTGATCCTCATCGAGCACAATATGCGGGTCACCATGGGTCTCTGCGACCGCATCGTGGTCCTTGACCACGGAAGGAAGATCGCTGAAGGGCCACCTCAGGTGATACAGGAGGACGAGACGGTGATCGAGGCCTATCTCGGCAGGAAGGGGGTGGCCTATGCTCCTTGAGGTGAAAGGTATTCACATCGCCTACGGCGATATCGAAGCAGTCTCGGGTGTCAATTTCCGGCTCGAAGAAGGAGAGCTCGTCTCCATCATCGGCGCGAACGGGGCGGGTAAGACCTCGATTTTGAGCGCCCTCATGGGCATACTGCCGGTGAAGGCCGGGGCGATTTTTTTTAAGGGACGGGATATTACCACCATGGCCTCCCATGAACGGGCGAGAATCGGGATAAGAATGGTGCCGGAGCGCTCCCGACTCTTCCCGAGACTTACCGTGTACGAGAACCTTCTTACCGGTGTTTACGGCCTTAAGAAGAAGATACCGGTGGATAAGAGGATCGATTGGCTCTACGGCATATTCCCCATCCTTAAGGAGAGGAGCGGCCAGCTCGCGACCACCCTTTCAGGGGGCGAGCAGCAGCAGTTGTCCATTGCCAGGGCCCTCATATCGGACCCTGAGCTCCTGCTCGTTGACGAGGTTTCCATGGGGCTCATGCCGAAACTCGTGGAGCAGGTCTTCGGGGTCCTGGAACAGTTGAACCGCGAACAGGGCCTCACGATTCTCCTGGTGGAGCAGAATGCCTTCGCGTCCCTTTCCATTTCGAAGAGAGGCTACGTGCTTGAGACGGGCTCGTGTGTGCTCGAAGGTCATGCCCGGGACCTTCTTGTGGACCCGCGGGTGAAGGAAGTATATCTGGGCAATTAAAAAACTGTGCAGGAGGTGCGGGACATGAAATCGGTGAAGCTTTTCTTTCTTATTCTTTTAGGATGCCTCATTATTACAGGTACGGCCGGAGCGGCCGATACCGTAAAGATCGGCCTTCTGGTCCCTCTTACCGGCGCGGCCGCGGCGGACGGGGCGAGTGCCTTGAATTCGGTGAAGCTCGCCGTCGAGCGGGTCAATGCCGAAGGGGGCCTCATGGGCAAAAAGGTGGAGCTTGTCTCCTACGATGACAGGGGCGACGCAAAAGAGGCCGTGGCCCTCGCACGAAAGCTCATCGAGCAGGACAAGGTCGTGGCGGCGGTAGGCGGCTCCTACAGCCAGCCGAGCAGGGCCGTGGCTCCCATTTTTCAGGAAGAGAAGATACCCTTCGTGGCAGCCTATGCGGTCCATCCCGATATCACAAAAGCGGGAAACTTTTGCTTCCGTAACGGCTTTCTGGGTCAGGTGGAAGGCAAGTCCGCGGGCTACGTGGCAGTCAAGATGCTGAAGGCAAAGAAGATCGCCCTGCTCACGAGCGACAATGACTTCGGCCGCACCCTCGCCGACGGCTTCAAATATTACATCGACAAATATGCCAAGGGGACGGCTTCAATCGTCTCTCAGCAGGTCTATCCCATGGCTGAAAAGGATTTCAAGGCGTACCTTTCGAAGATCAAACAGGACAGCCCTGACCTCATCCTCGCAAGCGGCTACTATTTCCAGACCGGACCGATCGTAAAGCAGGCAAGGGAGATGGGCATTACCGCGCCCATTCTAGGAGAAGAGGGCGCCGATTCCCCTAAATTCGTGGAGATCGCGGGCATCCAGGCTGCCGAGGGCTTCATCATCGTCACGAACCTGAACAGGGACGATAAAAGGCCGGAGGTAAAGAAGTTCCTCTCCACCTACGAGCAGAGATTCAAGATTCAGCCCGACATGGTGGGCGCATCCGCCTATGACGGCTTCATGATCATCTGCGACGCCATAAAGCGCGCCAAGAGCGTGAAGGGAGCCGATATACGGGGCGCCATCGCCTCGATCAAGAACTTCAACGGCCTGACAGGCGACATAAAGAGGTTCACCCCTGAAGGGGAGGTCGTAAAAGACGTCCAGGTCCAGATCGTGAAGAAGGGCAAATTCCGCAATCTGGGCGTAGTGAGCGATCCGGAGCTTATTACCCCGTAGAATCGAAGATTGCCGAAGGGCGCGAGCCGGCTTCGTGACGGACGGCGCCCTTCAGTGATCAAGGAGCCGAAGCCTTCGGGTTTACTTAAAGCCCCTGAATTTTGCTTCAACAGCGCTTATGTCATCGAGCCGTATAAGGGCATCGTAGAAATCCTTCCCGGCAATCTTCTCCAGGTGAAGGAAGGCGTCCCCCACCGATTTCACGTAACCCTGGTATACTTTGCCCGAACGGAGGCTCACGTAAATATCCTTACCGGCAAAAGAGGTGAGGTTATCCTTTAGAGACACCCCGACATTGTAATTTACGGGGGCAGCCGTGCCCCCTTCCGCGAATAATTTCGTTGAAGGCGCGAGAAACAAGACGCAGGCGAGAATGACGGGCCCCGCCCAGACCGAATATTTCCTAACCTTTCCCATAAGGCCTCCTTCTTGTTTTATACATATCATTCTAGGGTTTCGATGGAGAAGATCAATAAAAAGAGACATCTTCACGAGCGATACCGCGACGATACCGGCAGCAGTCTGCCCGAAACATAGTGCCTGACGAGGATGACTTAGAGGCCTATCCTCCATATGGGGCAGGTCTTTCGCCGCCCCAGAATGTAATTGCATATTTCTTTCCATAAGATTAGAATCACTCAGAATAGGCTTCCGAAAGGCTATTGAAAAAGAGAGGGTCCCATTGACCCCGCTGCGGTGAAACCAGGGAAATCCGCCCCAAGCGGAATTGGAGGTAAAGTATGACGCGCAGATTCGGCCGTGCCATTATGGTAGCCGTACTTATAATAATTCTCTATAGCGCTTCCAAAGGGGTCGGCATCTATGTCGATTGGCTCTTTTTCTCCGAGCTCGGCTTTCAAAGCGTATTCGCCAAGGCCATGTCCGCGGAGGTTGCTACAGGGGTCGGTTTCGGCGCCCTCTTCCTTTTCTTCGTGGGTATCAATGTGCTCCTCGCGTGCAGGGGAAAAACGCCTTCCATTGATGTAGTGCTCATGAATCGCATGAGAATTGCCGTAGACCCGAGCAAGTTCGTGGGGGTATTGCAGCCCGTAGGCCTTGTGATCGCCCTTCTCGGAGGGGTAATGGCCGGTCTTTGGGGGGCAAGTCTTTGGACCCAGGCGCTCCTCTTTTTCAATTCCGTGGCTACGGGCACAAAAGACCCCCTCTTCGGCCTCGATCTGAGCTTCTATCTCTTCAGGCTGCCTTTCTGGGAGGCACTGAACGGATACGTGGGATTCCTCCTCTTCTTTACCCTTCTTATCACTGCGGCGATCTATACCATGAGGGGCGGGGTCGTCCTCTTCGGACGGACCATCTCGTTTCTGAGGCAGGCAAAGACCCATCTCGCGGTTTTGGCGCTCCTTTTTTTCATAAAACTTGCCCTCGGCTTTTACCTGGAACGGTTCGGGACCCTCTACGGGAGCCACAGCGTCATTACAGGCGCCGGATATGCCGATGTCTACGGGAGGCTTATTGCCCTGGGCGCCCTCGTGCCCCTCACGGTGGCGGGAGGTCTCGTCTTTGCCTATGGGCTGTGGAAAGACAGGTGGAAGCTTGCCCTCTATCCTTCGGTGATCCTTATTGTGCTCTATATAGTAGGGGCGGGCATTTACCCGGCGGCCCTCCAGAACTTCAAGGTAGCCCCCAGCGAGCTTGCCCTGGAGGAGCCTTTTATCGCCCACCACGTGGCCCTCACCCAATACGGGTATAACCTCGGCAAGGTGCAGGTCGTGCCTTTCGACGTATCCTTCAACCTTACTCAAAAAGACCTCAAAAACAACGAAACTACCCTCAAGAACGTGAGGCTCTGGGACGAGTCGCCCCTTCTCAAGACTTACAGCCAGCTTCAGCAGATCAGGACCTACTACCGGTTTCACGGGATCGACAACGACCGGTACACTATCGGAGGGGAGTACCGCCAGGTAATGCTCTCCGCCCGCGAGCTTTCTTATGACGATCTCCCGAGCAGATCCTGGATCAATGAAAAACTGGTCTTTACCCACGGAAACGGCGTGGTAATGGGCTATGCGAGCAGGATCTCGAAGGAAGGCCTCCCGGAGTTTATCATCAAAGATATACCGCCCGTCTCCAACGTAGGCGTGAAAATCACCACTCCCGAGATCTATTACGGGGAATTGACCGATGATTATGTGATCGTAAATACTAAAGTCCCTGAATTCAGTTATCCCACCGTCGACGGGAACGTCTACACCTCTTACAAGGGCAAAGGAGGAATACGACTCGACTCCCTTCTGAAACGGGCACTCTTCGCCGCCTACTTCAAAACTGCCAAAATACCTCTTACCGGCGAGATCACAAGCCAGAGCAGGATACTCTACAATAGGAACGTGGTTGAGAGAGTGCGGATGATCGCCCCTTTTCTCCTTTACGATTCGGACCCTTACATTGTGGCATCCGATGACGGCACCCTCCACTGGATAATAGACGCCTACACGGTTTCGGACCGCCTTCCCTACTCGAAGCCGCTCAAAAACGGCATAAACTATATGAGGAACTCGGTCAAGGTGACCGTAGATGCGTACAACGGCACGACCAGGTTTTATCTAAGCGACCGTGAAGATATGGTCGCGAAGGTCTACCAGTCTATCTTTCCCCACCTCTTCACGCCTCTCGCGGAAATGCCGGCTGCGCTCCGGGGGCACGTGCGCTACCCCAAAGATTTTTTTAAGGTCCAGACCTCTCTTTATGCTACCTATCATATGAAAGATCCGAAGGTGTTCTACAATAAAGAGGATCTGTGGGAGATACCGGTCCGTGGAGAGAAGGCCATGTCGCCTTACTACCTGATCATGAAGCTGCCCGAGGAAAAACGGGAGGAATACGTTCTTCTCATGCCCTACACCCCTTCGAAAAGAGACAATCTTGCGGCCTGGTTTGCCGCACGTTGTGATGAGCCCAACTATGGAAGGCTGATCGTCTATACCTTTCCGAGAGACAGGCTCGTATTCGGACCCCGCCAGGTCGATGCGAGGATCGATCAGGATTCCTATATTTCTCAGCAGCTCACCCTTTGGGGTCAGCGGGGCTCCCAGGTAATACGGGGAAGCCTTCAGATCATCCCGATAGAGAAATCACTCCTCTATATTCAGCCCCTCTTTCTCTCAGCTGAAGACAAGGGAGGACTTCCGGAGCTGAGACGGGTGGTCGCGGCATATGAAAATCATGTGGTCATGGAGGAGAATCTCGAGCAGTGCCTCGCCTCTCTTTTCGGGAATGCGAAGGCCCCTCCCCCTTCCGCTTCTCCTGAAAAGGCGTTCGCTCCTCCAGCAAAAACAGGCATTCAGGACCTTGCCAGGGATGCGGCACAGATCCTTGAGCGTGCAAAGACCTTACAGAGGCAGGGCGACTGGGCTGGATATGGAGAGCAGCTTAAGAAGCTCGAACAGACCCTGAAGCAGATGTCGGGGAAATAGCAAAGGCCCACGGGCCCTTTCTCGCAGAGGCGGTCCTGTTCCTCCCGGTTGCTCTTACCGGGCAAGAGCAGTTGAGGGCCCCATATCACGCCGACTTTAGCCTTTTCCGGTGGAACGTGCTCTCAGACGATAGATCAGGGCTGCAATCGAGGCGATAAAGAGGACGGCGAGAAGGACATATCTTATTTTTGTGAAGGTCAGGTGCATGTCCTCTATGCCATAGCTGAACCCGAAGGCGAGGCCGGCGCAACACCCCACCCAAAGAGCCGCCCCCAAAATATTATATATCTGGAACTTGAGAAAAGGCATGGAGGTGAGACCTGCTACCACGCCGTTCAGTTGGCGGAACACGTCCAGGAATCGCGACACCAGGATGATCACGCCGCCATATCGAAGAAAGAATTTTTCCGTTCTCCCAAGGCCTGCGTCCGTGATCAACAGAAAACGGCCGTAACGCAGGACCAGGGGTCGCCCCCCGTAGAAACCGAGACCATATCCGATAGTGTTGCCAAGGGCGGCTGCCGTAAATGCGGCAGCGATGATAGGAAATAAGGAGATGCGATCTTTAGCTGCCACAAGACAGGCTGCGATCAATGTCGACTCTCCCGGCAGGGGAATGCCGAACCCTTCCGGGAGAATGGCTGCGGCCACGGCCCACCAGCCGTAACGGTAAATGTAAGGCGCCATATGGGCGATAACCCCGTTCACCGGCTCACCGTGCGGTCCCGGGAAAGAAGGGCTGAATAAATGATTTTACGGGGAGAAGAGTGAGGACAGTGAATCAATGGATGGTGGGAGAGCGCGCCATGCTCGCATAGCCTTTTTTCCGATAGCCCGTCCCCCTGTTTCAACAGAACAACCTAGGGGTTAGGCTTGCACTCCGGTTCGGTGCCGCCGGTCCATGTCGAATGCTCAAGTTTCTCTATTTCATCACTTTCACATTCAGGGCACTCGGGAGGCTCTTCGGCTCCCGGGATCGCGCTGAACTCTATGCCGCATTTTCTGCAAATATATTTTTCCTGAGTCATAAACCATCCTCCTTATCGATTCGTCTATTCCTTCTGTAAGTATTCAATAGATTTTTGTCAACGAACGGCTACTCACGCCTCACCGGAGGAAAGGCATCATACGACTTACCCTGCCCGGCCTGAACCGTGTATTTTTTAATTGTAATCCAGCTGCCTTTGTGAGAGAAAGATTCAACGGGATCGCACGGGGGGAGTGATGACAAAGGAACAACTCATGAAGGAATTAACCGAGGCACGAAATATCGCTGCCCGGGCTCAGGAATCTGAACGGCGTCTCAAAAGGGCGGCAGATGGCCTGAAAAAGAGCGAAGCCCGATACCGCGAGATGGTGGAGCTTGCGAACAGCATAATTCTCAGGCTTGATCCGGATGGAAACATACTGCTCCTCAATCAATTTGGTCTAAAGTTATTCGGATATACGCAGGAAGAGCTCATAGGGAGAAACCTCATAGGAACCCTCGTGCCCCTGATCGAATCCTCGGGCCGCCAGACGGTCCATCTCGTGGAATCTATTTCGAAAAACCCCGACATGTATATGGAGCATGAAAATGAGAATATATGTAAAAACGGAAAAAGGGTGTGGGTGCTTTGGACAAATAAGGCTATTTACGATTTGAGTGGCAGGATTACAGAAATAATCTGCATCGGAAATGATATAACGGGCAGGAAAGAGGCAGAGCAGGCACTGGTGGAAGCCAGGGGGGAGCTCGAAACTAAGGTCCGGGAAAGGACGGGGGAGCTAGAAAAGGCGTATGAAGAACTGAAATACGAGGTGGTGGAGCGAAAAATAGGAGAAGAAGAACTAAGAGAAAGCGCTCGTAAATACCGGACTATCGTGGAAGAGGCGGTAGAAGGGATTTTTCAGATCAACGGGGATGGGGTCTGCATAATGGCAAATGCAGCCCTCGCGCACATGCTGGGATATAATTCCCCCGGAGAGTTTATCAGCACCGAAATGAATGGGGAGGGGAAACTATTCGTCGATCCCCGCGATTACCGGGAACTCCGAAGACGACTTAAGAAAGACGGCTATGTGAAGGGGTTCGAAACCCAATATCGCAAGCGAGACGGGAAAGCTATCTGGGTCTCGATGAACGTGCGGGCTGTGTATGACGAGCGGGGCAGTTTCGTATGGCATGAAGGGACGGTCGAAGACGTGAGCGCCCGCAAGAAAGCGGATGAACAGCTGAAAGAGAGTTATGTGAGGCTTCAGCGCGTAATGGAAGGGACGATCAAGGCTCTGTCTATGGCAATTGAAATAAGGGATCCTTATACCGCCGGGCACCAGATAAGGGTTACCCGCCTTGCAGAAGCAATAGCTCTCGACATGAAACTTACCGAAGATCATATAAAAGCGATCCGGATTGCTGGTTTGGTTCATGATATTGGAAAGATTACCGTACCTGCCGAGATCCTCGCGCGGCCGGGCAGAATCAGCGTGCATGAATATGCGGTCTTGAGGGATCACTCGGAGGCAGGATACGAGATACTAAAAGACATCGAATTCGATTATCCCATTGCTGAAATTGTACTCCAGCACCACGAACGCCTTGATGGCAGCGGATATCCACACGGTCTCAGGGGCAAGAAAATAAACTTAGAGGCGAGAATAATATCGGTTGCCGACGTGGTCGAGTCCATGGCGTCCCATAGGCCGTACAGGCCGTCTCTCGGAATTGAAAAAGCACTCGATGAGATAAAAGAAAACAGAGGTACTCTGTACGATCGGCACGCAGTAGATGCCTGTCTCAGGCAGTTTGCCGGAAAGAAGTTCACCTTCGGCCCATGACGGCCCTTCTCTTCAGTGGTGAGGTGATCGGGGTATTATCTCTCCAACTCCCTCGCAAACCAGATCACTTTTCCGTTCACTTTTATTCTATCTGAAGGGACATCAAAGGCCTCATATTTGGGATTATCGCTTAGAATCTTTACCCTGTCGGTGAGAATTTGAACGCGTTTAATCATGATAATATCCTCGAGAGCCAGAGCATAAATGCCCCCTTGGGGATCGATAAAATCGCGATTACGATCAATGAGGACCAAGTCTCCCGACATAAGAGACGGCTCCATGCTGTCGCCATCGACTTTTATAAGAACCATGTTCTCCGGTCTGCCCTTCCTTTTGATCCACTCTCTTCTGAAGGCAATCTTTACGTCTACAGAATTTTCGGGAATACGGCCCTTGCCTGCGCTGATCCTTCCCGTAACCTGAGAAATATAAACGAATTCATCATTGCCGGGTGCATAAGCTTTCGCCCTTTCCTCTACTCCGGCGACGCCGCCTCTGGAAGGCGCATCACCCATCACCCCCACTGAGTCACCGAAATAAATAGGGCCCCTGCCTGATATGATGAAGTCAAGAGTAAAGCCATCTTGTTCACATATTGAAAACAACATATCATAAGGGATTGTCCCCCTGGTGCGCCAATTAGAAATAATTGCGGGCCGCACCTTCAAGTATCGGGCTAACCCCGCATCATTTTTAAGGTTTTTTACAGTTATAATCCTATCCAGTATCTCGCTAGAAGAAGGGGTCATAAAAAAGTTCCATGATGACAACTTTCATCTTGACAATGATTGTCAAAGTGATGGTATAATATACTTGTGAGCACGCATACAGGAAAGAAAAAGAGCATGGATTTCGCCGTATTCATAATAAGACCTTGCGTAATTTTAAATTGTTTTTTAAAAAATCGCAATCTGAAAATACCAGATTCATTCGAGGCGCGGCTGTGCACACAAATGGCCGCATTGCCTTCCTGCCTTTCTTCCCTCCCCTTTCCTCGACGTGCCCCCCTTCGCATCCTGCCGCACCGTAATCACACGCGAGGAATCGTTACTCCGATTTTGCGCGTGCGGCAGGGTTCCCGCCTTATTGTCAGGAAGCATTACGATATGCCCACAAGCGTCGTGATATTGAAACATAGATCATGGAGAGCCGGGGATTTGAAACAGAGGCCGGGATTAACGCAATAAACGTGAGAATGAGGAGACGATGATGAAAAAAGAATCGGCAGCGAGCGAATACCGGGATTGGAACGATGTGGATCGGGCATTGAGAAAATTGGGGGAGATCGATATCAGGCTTGCACGCCTGGAAGGAGATATGACCCTCAGGGTCAACGAAATCAGGGCCGATTATGAGAAGAGGGCAGAGGGATTGAAAAGGGACAGAAAGAACATGGAGGCCGGAATTGAGGCCTTTGCCCTTGAGAGAAAGGAGGAGTTTGCAAAGGTGAGATCGAAGGAACTCACCTTTGGCACCATATCATTCAGGGTAGTGCACCGTATCACCGTCAGATCGAAAAAAGCGACAGTGGCCGCCCTGGAGGCAATGGGTTTAGCCGCATTTCTGCGCATTTCGAAAGAGCCGGACAAAGAAGCTATGAAAAGCCTTGACGCCGGCACCCTTGCAAAAGTTGGTGCCTTGCTGAAAACGGAAGATCAGCTATTAGTAGAGCCTAACACCGAACGAATAGCTGATAAAGAGGCGGCCTGACCGGCTCGTGTCGCTGCCTCAGTATAACCAAGGAGGGCGTATATATATGAAGAAATGGATGTCCCATGTCGTAGACCAGGTAACCCTCGAGGACCTTCCCGAGAGTTACCGTGATGTAGCCATGGTGGTGGGGGTGGAAAATGCCGTCAAACTGTCGGATACACTTGGCGGCCTCGGGTATTATTTTCAGCAACTGGATAAGGTGCTCATAAAGAAAAGGGATGCCCTTATACGGAGTGAGTTCACCGGTGCAAACCACAAGCCTCTCGCCAGAAAATATGGCCTGAGCGAAGTATGGATCAGGGAGATCGTCCAAAGGCCCTGACCTTTCCCCTATCAAAATTGTCGGCGCAAACGATTTTGCAGATAATGAAACAGTGTATCTCCCTTTTTCCGGGCACCGGGCTGTTCTATACTGACGGTCCCGGGGGAAGGGAGATATGCGTAAATCTGCTTTACCTTCGACCTCAGATATTTTTGACGGCGGCGAGGGCCTTGCTATAATCGGGCTCCTTCGTCATCTCCGGTACAATTTCAATATATCTGATGATATTGGATTTATCGATGACGAAAATAGCGCGCGCAAGGAGCCTCAGCTCTTTCACAAGGACACCGTAAGCGTTTCCGAAAGAGGCATCCCGATGGTCGGAGAGGGTCTCCACTTTATCGATCCCTTCGCTCGCACAAAACCGTGCGATAGCAAAGGGAAGGTCCATGCTCACGTTCAGGACCGCCACATCTGCGGAAAGTGCCTGGGCCTCTTTATTGAATGTCTTTGCCTGAAGATTACATACCGGGGTATCGAGGGAAGGAGTGACGCTTATGATTTTTATTTTTCCTTCGTAGTCAGAGAGGGTCACCTCCTTTAGTTCCTTATCAAGAACCTTAAAGGACGGCGCCTTGTCGCCAATTTTCACTTCCATTCCCACCAGGGTAAGCGCGTTTCCCGCGAATGTCACCATGCCTTTTCTTTCCATGCCTGATCTCCTTTTCCGTCATTATGTGTATTTATGATCATCATCCACTCAAGGAATGTCAATGAGCTGACGCGAGAGGAGATAAAGAAAACTTACGTATTCGCCGCAAAAGACGATAATAAGAATGATCTTATCTTTCGGGAGGTGTAGTGTGACCAGAGCGAAATTCCTATCGTCGATCTGTCTCATCTCGGTGTGTATGCTCATGCCTGCTGCTGCGCAGGCATTTCGCCAGGCAGACATGGAGAAGCTCTTTGCGATGAACAGCTGCCAATGGTGCGATCTCAGGGGCGCCGATCTCTCCGGGTCCCAGCTTCAGAGCGCGGATCTTTCGGGCGCCAATCTTTCGGAGGCGCGACTTTCGGGCGCCGACCTCTCCGGGGCGAACCTCTCTACCGCTTATATTAAAAATGCGGATCTTTCGAACGTGAATCTATCCAATGCCTATCTTGCCGGGGCTAATCTAAATGGAGCGAACATGGACGGTGCCAAAGTGGCCGGGGCGGAGTTTTCGGGTTCCACCTGGACCGACGGGACCAAGTGCGGACCAAAATCGACGGGCAAATGTGTGGAGAGCACGGTACTGACTCCGGGAGACGAACGGCCATCCCTTTTTCCTTTCGATTATTGAACACTTTCCCCCAATTCTTCCTCCCGACGAAGACCGGTTGGAGACCCTTAAGCCAAAGCTTATCTTTCCGATAAAGATCACGGTAAAACGCAGGGGACAGGAACTGCCGCCCCGGGTTTTCTCTGTGGTATGCAGGATATTAATGAACAGCAAAAGGAGAGGATATGGCCGGTAAGATCAAACTGATGCTCGATTCAATCATTTCACAAAGATCCAAAGGAAGTTCGGTTGTTGCAATGACCACGAAAACAAAGATCGTTCTCAAGGGTATAGACCCGGACAGGTATAATTCCGCCTCGCCGGATGACCCTGCAATTATCGATAAAATAAGAGAGATCGCGCGGGAATTAAGCGTTTCATTACAGTAGGAGGGAAGAAAAATGACGATTAGAACAGCATGTTCGGAAAAAGAAATTTCAGGTATAGGCGCAGATATTAAGGCTCAAATAGGGCAATTTAACCCCACTTTTATAGTATTTTTTGCCTCCTCGAGCTATGATCCGGGAGAGATAAGCGAAGCCATGAAAGTGGCCTTCGGCGACATTCCCATGATCGGCAGTTCCACTGCGGGGGAGATAGGGGCCGGGAAAATGCTGCAGAATTCGATAGTAGCCATGTTTTTCGACGGCGCCACAATCTCCGATATGACCCTGGAGGTGGTGGAAGACGTCAGGTCCGAAGACGCGATCCCCAAGGTGTTTGCGCGATTCGAAAACCATTTCGCCCTACCCATGGCGGCAATGGACATAGAAAAATATGTGGGCATCATCCTCGTCGACGGATTGACCGGTGCGGAAGAGAGACTGATGGAAAGAATTGGAGACCTGACCGATGTAATCTTTATCGGCGGCTCGGCGGGAGACGACCTTAAATTTACAAAGACTTTTGTATATGCGAACGGGAAGGCATACGACAACGGCGCGGTGCTGGCCCTCCTCAGGCCAACGAAGGGTTTCGACATAATTAAGACACAGAGTTTTACATCTCTCGGTGTGAATCTTATGGCGACGGAAGTGGAAGAAGAGAAAAGGAAGGTAATTTCCTTTAACGGCAAACCGGCGGTAGAAGCCTATGCCGAAGCCGTAGGTGTAAGCCCCGAGGCCGCGGCAGAAAAGTTTATGAGTCACCCTGTGGGACTTTCGGTAGGAAATGATTTTTATGTGCGGAGCCCACAGCAGGTCCAGGATAGCTCGATTGTCTTCTATTGCAATATAAAAGAGGGGATGGATCTCAAGGTTCTCTCGTCCACCAATATTGTGGAAGACACAAAGAAGGCAGTGGAGGACAAGATCGAAGAAATGGGAGGCGCAGCGGGGATTATCAACTTCCATTGTATCCTGAGGACCCTCGAGCTTATGCAAAAAGGCCAATGTGAGGCGTACGGAAAGATCTTCTCCTCCATCCCCACGATAGGCTTCAGTACTTACGGGGAGGAATATATGGGCCACATTAACCAGACCTCCACCATGCTGCTGTTTAAATAAATAAACACAGCGTGTGGTGGTCAATCTCAAAAATCAATACATTCACGGGGAGATAGGACTATCCCTTTTTTCTTGACATGACAGCCATTTATAGGTAAATCTGAATAGGGACGATGGGTGTTAGCCTACCGTCCCTATGGAAAAGGGAAGGGACCCGATATGCTGAATACGGATGCCTCTCGCATGACGCTTACCGCCCCCTGCGCAGGGCGGCATTTGCATACTCTCCTTTCACCGGTCAGCGGGGGTACCGGAACATCTCCTATGAGCATCAACCAAAGGGATGAGAACCAATCATGAGCGAGCCCGATTCCTCCCCGAGGACTCACTTTATTTACGTTACGAGGACAATTGGTTTTCAGGAGGAAAGAGAAGAGTGGAAGCGGCCCCCAGAGATATGATGTTCAATCACATAGAGGTAGGATATGAAGAGGATCACCCGCAATCCAAGCCGGGGGATCGTGAAAATAGGGGTTTCCGTTACCGAGAAAAGGGATGAAGTGGTCCTCGAGGCTGGAATGGACCTTCCTGGTCAAGGTAATTCCGCCCCATGGCACCTTGGAAACGGCTAAGCGCCGCCTCTTGTGGTCAGAGAGATACGGCCATTCGGCACAGTGGCTGCACGAGTCACATACAACATTAGGAGGGATCCATGAAAGGTATTAAAGTCAGTTTTTTTGTTTTGGCAATAGCAGTTTTCTTCTGTATTGCCTCTACCGCGTTCTCGGCCAATACCATCAAAGTCGGTATCGTTGATACTTATTCCGGACCGGCCGGAGTATTTGGCGTCGATATGCGGGATGGATTTAAAATGGGGATCGATGCCATCAATGCCAAAGGCGGAGTGATCGGCAGAAAGATCGAATTCGTGTCGAGAGACGAGAAATTCAAACCCGATATCGCCCTTTCCATGGCAAAAGAGCTTGTCATGAAAGAGAAAGTCGATATCCTGATGGGCACCATCAGCAGTGCCTCCGCCCTCGCCATCTCGGATTTTGCAAAGAAGGAAAAGGTTCCTTTTTTCTGCACCTATGCGAAAAGTGAAAAGATCTCGGGCGAGAAAGGCCATCGCTATGTATTCGACATGGCGGAAAACACCGCCATGGCCGGAAGGGCCGCCGCCGCGGTTCTGGCCAAAAAGCCCTACACCAAGTACTGGATTGCCGGAGACGACATGGAGTACGGTCATGCAATCACTGATTCCGTATGGAACAATCTGAAGGCATTGAACCCGAAAGCACAGCTTCTCGGCCAGACCTGGTGGAAAGTGGGCGAGACCGATTTCGTGCCCTACATCACCCAGATTATGGCAGCTAAACCCGATTTCCTCATCATGGGGAACAGCGGCGCGAGCGTGATCGGATTCCAGAAAGCGGCAAAGGCAACAGGCCTTATCTCCAAGATACCCATTTACCAGCACACGGCTATTGAATTCGCAGTACTCTCCTCCCTCGGTCTCGAAGGACCTGAAGGCGTGGTAGGCACGGCAAGCTACATGTTCTACTATCCTCAGACGCCGGAGAACAAGGCGTTCGTCGCAGAGTATCGCAAGATTTACAAGAGATATCCCACCATGCCCGCCTTCTACGGCTACACGGCAGCCCAGTTTATCGCGAAGGCTTACACCAAAGCAGGCAAATTCGACAAAGAGAAGTTCATTGACGCCCTTGAAGGCATGGTACTTGAGACCAGCGCCATCGGCCGCCTCGAGCTCCGTGCATGCGACCACCAGCTTCTTCTTCCCACCTTCTACGGAGTGACCAAGAAGGTGCCTGAGTATAAAGATTTCCTCATAGGCACCGACATCGTCACTGTTCCTCCAAAAGACGGCGTACCAACCTGTGAAGAAGTAGCGAAGGCAAGAAGCAAAACAAAGTAATCTATAACATCGGGAGCCGCCTCGTAAATGGGGCGGCTTCTTTTTTCGGAATCAAGCCGGCGCGGCTCCCGGACCATCACCCATTATTCTTAATGAACTATAATTCTGCCTTTCCTCCGGATTTTACTAAAGTACTTTTTAGTAAATGTATTGATAATACATGTATTGAATATACGTATATTTACTATCATCTGGTGTGATGATATAATTAAAAAGCACGTAAAGACAGGATGGAGAATCGACCATCAGAGATAGAGAGGGTAAAGATCGTGAAAGAGGTAAGGGAAACTACTGCCGATGACATAGCCGAGTATCTGGTTAAAAGGCTCGAGCGAGCGAAAAGAAAGGAGGAGGCGAAAACGCCGCAATACGGCAGTCGGATGGACGGGCCGGAGAAGAAATGGACCGGACGTGTGGGGATGGATGGAACTCTTTCCGAACTCACAGATCTTGTGCTTGAAAAGGAGGATTTACTCAAACAGATCCTCTCCGATCGGAGGTTTTTAAAAGGCGAATCCAGATCGGTCAGTCAATCTGAGGTGCTCGCCGCAGTCAGTGAAACTAAGGCGGTTACGAGCGGCGAGCTCAGGCGACTGGCCCGGGAGATAAGAACACACCAAGGGATTGATTGCTCGATGGAGAAGGCGGGAAGACGGCTCGAAGAGGTCGTCGCCAGAATTCATGAGCTGATAATGGATCCGGAAACAAGAAGCGCCTACCGGAAGATACTTTCAGGAAAGATAGAGACTATCCGCTCGGCGAGATCCATTGGAAGCCTTGAGCGGCTGATCGAGCAATCGGAGTTGGCCCGGATGGAGCTTCTGGCACGCCGCAACAGTGAGAATATGACCCTCACCGCAGGGGACAGGGAGACGATAGAAAAATACGAGGTCATTACCCACTACGGCCGACAACGTATCGACGTGCTGCTTAAAGACGAGGGAGTTTATTATGAGACGAAAAGACGGCTCCTCCTCGAGTACAGGCGCCAACTCCTGAGCGATGGTTTCGTCGAAACTCCCGGCGTAAAGATGGAGATGATGAGGATCATCAGCCATTTGAAGCTGGGCATACCTGTCCTTCTTCGCGGCCATCTTGGCGCGGGCAAGACAGAGATCGCCCTTCACGTGTCGCGGAAATTTTTCGGTCATCAGCCGGAATTTATCTCGGGATCGGAGGAGGCGACCAAGTACGACATTTACGGAAGGACCCAGATCGGGCTCAGGCCGGAAGAGGATAAGGTCAGGGAATTCAAGATGAGAATGGACGATTTTCTCAAAATGAACCCCGATGCCACACGAAAAGAGATAAAAGAGGTCGAGCGGCAATACTACCAGACTATTGTCGTAAAGGGCCTGACCACGAGTTTTTTTCAGTACGGACCGCTCATAAGAGCCATGAGGGAGGGTAGACCCCTGCTCATCGATGAAATGGACGGCATCCCCCATTCCATCATTATGCGCCTGAATCACGCCCTTACACGGCGTCCGGGCGACAGCATCAGGGTACAGGAAAGCAGCGGTGAAGAGATCATCGTGAAGAAGGGTTTTTGCGTCATGGCTACGGGAAATATAAAATCTTCGAGATACAAAAGAGAAGAGCTGGACGCTGCTTTTTTGTCCCGTTGGTGGTCCGATGATATTGTGTACCCTCCTCAGGAAGAGACCTATGAGATATTGGTTGCCTCTCTCCTCGACAAAAGGGGAAACATGCAGGTGAAGGACCCCCGTGATCTCGATGCCCTCAAAAGGCTTACCCATGCCGCGTCGGAGATTCAGAAGATATTCTCAGGGGAGCACCTCGATTATTTCGGCGAAGGCGCGGACGCGGCCCGCCAGGTGCCCGCGAGCCTCAAAAAATCAGTCCTCTCTCTGAGACACCTCTGGAACGTGGTGAGGCCATGGAAGGCCCACAATTTCAATAAACCGCTGGAAAACTATATACTCGATGAATTTATTAAGCCCTCCGTGGCCGAAGATCAGGTGTATCTCGTCCAGCTTCTGTGCAGATACCGTTTTTTCAAGACATGGAAAAACGATCAATTCGGGATTCCCAGTTTGAACGAGGGGAAGCTCACTGCCTTTCAGGGAAAGAGCGCGCGACAGGCGACGGTCTGACCGCGGGAGATTTTCATGATTAAAATAAGCTCGAGACAGGTGGTGGAGGATGTTTTCGGACGCCCGAATGCGGCAAGGGGAAGACTTTCCATCGAGGCGTTTCTGCGGAAGGGTATCAAGAAACCTGAGCAAGTGAAAGAGGTCCTTTTCTCCGGAGACAATGCCTCCTACCGGATCGATCTCTCCTTATATGAGGCGGTAAATAAGCCACGGGACATCAATGGCCGGATCATGTTCAAGGCAAAGAAAGAGACCACCGAATTCGTGGTGAACGAAAAAGGCGAGATCATCGGAAGGGAATACGATGTAGCGGGGGACCCCGTGTCGGTGAACGGCAAGGCCTATTTCGAGGCCGGTCTCGGACAAAAAATCTTTCTCATGAAAGAGGGCGGCCGGAGGATAGGGGGAAGATACGATGCGGTAGGCATTCCAAGGCCCATAGGATCGGGCGTCGCCTTCAAGGTGAAGCAAGGGTCGAAGGAATTGATTATAAATGAAAAAGGAGAGCGGGTGAGCGAAGAATACGACTTCGTCGGCGACCCCCGGGAAATAGAGGGACATATCGTCTTTCGCGCCGGCCTTAAGGGCAGGCAATATATTTGCATCGAGAAGGGGGAGCGGATCAGCGCGGCGTATGATTCCGTAGGCGACCCTCAACCGATAGCCGGCAGGATCGTGTTTCAGGCGGCCCTGGCAGGCAGGCAGTTCATCATGACCGATAAGGGAGAGAGAATCGGGGGGGATTATGAATTTGTCAGCGTCCCCCGGGACATCGGCGGCCGGATCGCCTTCTGGGCAAGAGAAGGGATAAAATATTTCATTGTGAATGAAAGGGGAGAAAAGGTCGGCGGAGAGTACGATTTCGTCGGCGACCCGAGAGACATCGGAGGCGAGATAGTATTCAGGGCGAAGGCGAAAATGAAATGGTTCGTCATTACTGAAAAGGGGGAGCAGATCGGGGAAACCTACGACACAATCCGCGATCCCGTGAGCATCGGCGGCCGGATCGCCTTCTGGGCTTTTCAAGGCAGCCAGTATGTGGCAGTCAAGGATGCGAAAGACTCCCTTGCCGGGGAGTATATCGCTGCCCGCCAGGCTTTGCCTTCCCAGGAAAAAATTGATTTCTGGACCTTTCAGGTAGGGCAGTATTCGATAATCAACGATAAGGGCAAGTCCGTGGGCGGGAGGTTCGACTCGGTGGGAGATCCCCAGGATATCGGCGGAAGGCTGGCATTTAAGGCAATCAGGGGAGACAGGGAATTCGTGGTAAATGAAAAGGGAGAGAAGGTCGCAGGCGAATACGATTATGTGAGCATCCCCAGGGACATCCATGGCAGGATAGCCTTTTGGGCCAGAGAAGGGTCCGGCTTCTTCATCGTGAACGAAAAAGGGACGCGCCATCGCGGCCTTTATGATGACATATATTATCTTAACCCCCTGTCCGGGGGGCGGGCGTACGTAATCGCAAGAAAAGAGAACCATTACGTGAAAGAGATAGTGGAAGCCTCTTTTTTGAAAGGTCAAGGATGACTCACGAGACGGGACATATAAATCCGGTTGCGGGAAATGAACGCACTCTATCGGAAAGGCGACAGGCAGAGGATAAGGAGCGGCAAGGGGGCGCTCGATTTTTCTTCGAGCACGAGCAGGCCATCGCCGACTACGCGGGACACGCGGGTCTCATCTTCGAGCCCGGAGAAACTTGGACTTTCGACATGCACACGCGCAAGGGAACTTTCGACCCTGTTTTTTTCCTCAACAGGAGCTTTACCGGGGCAGAGATCATGTGGGCTGCATGTCACGAAATAGAGCACTTTCTGGACTGGCTTCGGGACCCGGAAGGCTACGCGGCGCTTTTTGCAAGGACGGAAAAAAAGAGAAGGCTCGATCTCCTCTACCATTATATCAACGATATCCTTGCAAACCGGGAGGAAGACCGGCGGTTTCCCGCCCATTGGGAGACAAAGGAAGAGCTCTATACGGGCAAATTCTTCCCTCGTGTGGATTATTCGACTACGCCCAAACATCTCCAGCTCATTACTGCCATGGTCCGGGAACGAATGGTTCCCGGAGAGCCTATCTTTCTTTCACCCGATGTCAATGCGGCCCTTTCGACTCTTAAGAATATCGACGGTCAGGGGACGGACCTCATCGATCTCGTCACCGATCCTACCGCCAGGCCGCGCGACCGCTTCGGCTTGATTCAGGATTATATAGAGCCTGTATACGAACGTTTCTTTCTCGAAGATGTGGCAGCGAGAAAAGAGGCTGAGAATAAGGAGAAGGCGCGGGAAAGGTCATCGATCCCACAGGAGAGCGTGGAAGGCGGGTCGAGGGGGAGCGATAAAGGCTATGTTTCCCGGGATGCGACCTCGAAAGAGAGGAGACCCAGGGAGAAAAGAAAGGAACCGGCGGATGAGGCCTTGTTCGCACCTGAATATGATGAATCGATGGAGAAGATGGCCAGGGTATTCTCCCCCCGGCAGGCGAAAGAATTGATCGAGGAAGAGATAAAGCGGCGACGGGAGGAGAATAAATCGGCGGAAGAGGTCGCCAGAGAGCAGTTCCGGTCCCAATATGGCGTCTCTGCCGAAGAAATCGAAGACTACGGGGAAGAATACAGGAAGATCGAGCGCCACATCGAGCCGCTACGAAGCGTATTCGAGAGGATCATCTCCACCCGTAAAGAGACGAGGCGGCTCCTCAAGGAAAGGACCGACCAGGGCGTAATCATCGATCCTTCCCTTATTGCTCAGGCATATATCGATGCGGAAAGCGGCATCCTCAATTCCCGTACCCAACTCAACATGGTGAAACAGGAGTTTGATGAAAACAAACCAAAGGATTTCGAATTTACCCTGATCTGTGACCTTTCCGGATCGATGAATGAAAACTGGCCGGGCGGAAAGAGCTATGAGCAGAAGTCTTCCGCCGTCCTCATCAGCGAAGCCCTCGACGAATTCGAGAAGAGGCTCAGAGAGGAGAGGTTCGAGAAGATAGTGGACCTCCACGTGAGGAGCGAAGTCCGTGGATTCCACGCAGGAGATGAGGAACTGAAGCCCCTGACCGATTCGATCGATTTCGAGACACGGGTGAAGATCTCCCGAAGGCTTGATGCCTGCATAGGGGGAAGAACGGCCGATTTCAAGTCCCTCGCCCAGGTTGCGGCCGCCATAGACGGACAGGTGGGGAAACGCCTCAAGGACCGGGACCTGAAGAAGGTGCTTATCCTCATTACCGATGGAGGCAGTGACGATCCGCTCCTCGCATGGGAGGCGAAGAAGCGACTCGTTGACCTGGGGGTGATTGCCAAGGCAATCCAGATCGGGAAACCGAGCAATCAGGATATCGCAAAATTCAAGCAGGTGTGGCAGCGCGACGGCTCCCCCTGCCGTGACGTGTCTCAACTGGTCGGCGCCATAGAAAGGCTCCTGGTCGACTTTCTGAGAGATTTATAAGGTCAAACGCGAGCCTGTCGGCGTTACGGGCCCGCGACGGGAGCCAAAGGCATTGCGGCGCGTTCTCTCGTGAAGAAGGAAGACCGGTGAGTTATACTTGAGGAAGAAGTTTCTCCGCCGAGAAGGAGGATGTTTGGATGACAACCCACAGTCTCAAATCGATGTTCAGCCCCGGCAGCATCGCACTTATCGGTGCGAGCGACGAGGAGGGCTCCCGAGGTAGGATTATTCTTCAAAACCTCACGGCTTCAAAGGTTAAGAATATATTCGTTGTCCATCCCGAACGGGAGGCCCTGCTCGATCTAAAATCCTATCCTACCATCCTTGACGTGCCGGGTCCCATCGATCTTGCCCTTATTGCGAGCCCGGCCCCGCTGGTCCCGGAGTTGGTGCTCGAATGCGCCCGCGCAAGCGTTCGGGGCGTCCTGATTGTCTCCACGGGGTTCAAAGAGGCGGGGAAAGAGGGGAGGGCCCTGGAGGAGATGATACTCGATATAAGGCGCAAGACGGGTATGAGGATTATGGGCCCCAACTCCGTGGGCATCATACGGCCCCATACGGGTCTTAATGCATCTTATCTCCGGGTGAACCCCCCGGCGGGCAACATCGCCTTTATTTCCCAGAGCGGCGCCCTCGGGGCGGCCATCCTCGATTGGGCCATAAGCGCTCATGTAGGCTTCAGCATGTTTACCTCCCTGGGGGCAATGATAGATACCGATTTCGGCGATCTTATCGATTACCTCGGCGGCGACTACCGTACCCGCAGTATCATGATCTATATGGATAACGTGGGGACGGCGAGGAAGTTTATGAGTGCCGCCCGGGGTTTTGCGCGAAGCAAACCGATCATAATCGTCAAGCCGGGAAGATACAGGGAGAGCGCAAGGGCCTCTTTCTCCTACACGGGCTCCCTTGCGGGCGACGACCTCGTCTATGATGCCGCATTCAAGCGGGTGGGCGTCATTAGAGTAAAGGAGTTCTCCGGGCTCTTTAATTGTGCGTCCGTCCTTGATTCGAATAACCTTCCCAGCGGGCGCAGGCTCGCCATCGTTACCAACGCCCGTAGTTTCGGGGCCATGGCCGTCGACACCTTAATCGATCTGGGGGGAGAGCTTGCCGGGCTTTCGGGGGAGACCGTTCACGAATTGAATACTTCCCTTCCCTTTCTTCCCGACAGGGAGAACCCTCTTGACCTCCTGGGTGACGCAGACGGGAACCGGTATGCCGCAGCCATGAAGACTTGTCTCGGTGACCGCGGCGTGGACGGCCTCCTCGTGATCTACGCTCCCCAGGCGGACCTCGATGCCCCGGATTTCGCGAAGGCCGTGGCAGAGGTCGCTCACGGCAGCCGGAAGCCCGTGGTTGCCGCGCTTATCGGCGGGGAGTCGGTCCTGAGGGCGAGGGAAGCCCTTCTCGCGACAAATATCCCCACCTATGAAACTCCGGAAGAGGCGGTGAGGACCTATCTCCACATGTACTGGTACCATAGAAACCTCACCCTTCTGTATGAGACGCCTTCCGAGCTTCCTCTCACGGAAGCCCCTCCGAAAAACCATCTCAAGGCCATGCTCAGGCGGACCGTGAAAGAGGGCAGGACCATCCTCACCGAGGAAGAGTCGAAGGCATTTCTCGGGAATTACGGCATTCCGGTGGCGGCACCTTATCTGGTGCGGGATGTGGAGGCGGCGGTCTCCCAGGCGGAAAAAATAGGATACCCGGTGATACTGAAAGTAGTCTCCCATGATATTACGGATAAGAGCGCCGTGGGGGGCGTGCGGCCCGAGATCCGGTCCCACGAAGAGCTGCGGATGGAATATGGCCGGCTCTTTCAGGAGATAAAGGAAAAGGCTCCCCAGGCTTCCATCCTTGGGGTCACGGTCCAGAGAATGGTGCAGAATATCGATTATGAGCTCATCCTCGGTGCAAAAAAAGATAAGGATTTCGGGACGGTCATTATTTTCGGGACAGGCGGGGCGGGCACCGAGGTTTTCAGGGATGTTGCCGCCGGTCTTCCGCCGCTTAACCAGACGCTTGCGCGCAGACTCATGGAAGATACCCACGGGTATGCCATGCTTCAGGGCTACAGGCAGAAGCAACCCGCCAACATGAAAGAGCTCGAGCAGATCCTCGTCAACCTGTCTAATCTGATCGTAGATTTTCCGGAAATCGCGGAGATGGACATAAGTCCCCTGGCCATATCCGAAGGCGTCGCCTGCGCCCTCGATGCACGTATCGTAATAGACAAAGATTCCATGCAATACGCCACCCAGTATCCCCATCTGGTCATCTCGCCCTATCCTACCCGCTATATCATGAATTATGAGCTGCCCGGGGGTATTGAAGTGACCCTCAGGCCCATCCGGCCGGAGGACGAGCCCCTTGAGCACGAAATGCTCACCACCCTCAAAACCGAAACCATGAGGACGAGGTTTTTTTCCGTGATCAAAGACATTACCCATGAAATGCTCGTCCGGTTCTGCAATATCGATTATGACAGGGAAATGGCGATCGTGGCGGAAGTGAGGGACGGAGAGCGGAAGAAAATCGTGGGTATAGGCAGGCTTATCAATGATCCGGACGAGCAGGCCGCGGAATATGCAGTCCTCGTCCACGATTCTTTTCAAGGGAAAGGTTTGGGCTATAAGCTCCTCGACGTACTCATCGGCATTGCCCAGGACAAGGGGTTGGAGGAGATCCACGGCACGGTACTTTCCGAAAACAGCAAGATGCTCCGTATGGCACGGAAGCTGGGTTTCTCCCTCGAGCGGCAGGCCCACGACGAGACCACTCTCGTGAGGCTGGTCTTAAGGTAACGGCCTCCGAGGCCGGGACCGGAATTTCTCAACACCCCTTCTTTCCATTAAAGAAAATCCTGTAAAAGACGATAAGATTAAAGGATTGCCGGGAGGCGAATACACTGAGCGAAAAGAGAAGGACCAGTGCCTGTTCTTCGCTCCGGCACGATTATCAAAAGGAGTATGATTTACATGGACGACAACAGGTTTATGACCATACCGCCAGGGGCCATCATTCCCGGCAGTTTGCCTAAATTCAAAATTTATATGCGTTCTCCCAAAGGGCAATACATGCTCTGGGCCAGAAACGGCAACGAAGTGACCCAGAAGCAGCTCGCAAAACTGACTGAGAGCGGTATTAAAGACGTCTTCGTTCATCTCGAGGAGGAAGTGAAGTACGAGGAATACCTCGAAAACCACCTCGGGACAATTCTTGAAAATAAAGCTTCTTCAAACGAGCAGAAGGCATCCATATTCAGTAAGGTATCCACCCATGTGGTGAAGGATGCATTTGAGAACTCTCTCGGATTAGGGACAATGAGCCAGGACGTCCTGCAGAGGACGCACGCCATGGTTACCAATGCCCTCATGTTCATCACCCAGGCCGGATCCCTGCAGGCCCTGGCGAAAATGATAGGCCATGATTACCAGACCTATGAGCATGCTACCAAGGTGCTCTGGTTTACCGTCGCTTTTTTGAAAGACAATCCTTTCATTCTCGAGCGTATCGAGCCCGAATATCCGAAATTCGATCCTCAGCAGAGGATGGAGATGCTGAGACAATGCGGTGTGGGCGCGCTGCTTCACGATATCGGGAAGGCCTTTGTGTCCGCAGATATACTCAATAAGAACGAGGTCCTCACCCAGGTCGAGTGGGAGATCATGAAACGCCATCCCCTGCATGGCCTCGCCATGCTCCTCGATACGGAGATTCCCGAATTCGTAAAGAAGGCGGTGCTCCATCACCACGAAGATTTTGCCGGAGGGGGTTATCCCATGGGCCTGGAGGGGGCCAATATCTCGCTTCTCGCCCGAGTCATCCGCATAGTGGACGTCTTCGACGCCATGACCTCAAGAAGACCCTATAAAGACCCTATCCCCCCGGGAAAGGCGGTGCAGATCATGGTGGGTACGCCCCCGAACAAGGAGCCGGGAGAAAACGGCAACGGAAAGGTTGATCGCGATGACGGCATGAGGCGCTGTTTCGATGAAGAGCTGCTCCGTAAATTCATCGTATTTCTGGGGAATGTGAGACTCACTTTCTGAGCCTCACGAAATCCTGTCTTCACTTAACCTGTTTTACTATCTCTTTGTTCAGGGAAAATGTCTCTATTACCGACCCGTCGGATTTCATTACCCTAACGGTCATCGTGGTGCCCGAGACGTCGAAGCGGACAAAGTGACGCCCTGCCTCGGCCTTCACCAGAAAAGGCGCAAAGGGAGCGCTGCAGGAAACCGCGCCCGAGGAAGGTACGCTTCCGCCGCCCAGGGTAAGATAGGTGATCCCGTAGGCGCCGTTCGTCTTTTGTACATGTGAGTAGTATGATTGCCTCCCCTGCAGTACCAGGCGCACATCCGTTGCGGGCGACTCGATTATGGGCAGAAGCACATCCTGAAGCTCCCTCGATTCAAAGGAGCAGTCCCTGAGTGGCGTATGTATGAGAACCACCTTCCACGGCTTTTTCGATACCTTGAGGTCGTCCTTCAGCCACTCACGCTGCCTTGCGTCAGGGATTCCATCTCCTGTGTTCCCTGGATAGGTCCAGGTATCGAGTACCGCCACATGGACCGGACCATAGTCGAAAGAATAGAAATACCGGTTGGCTAGCTTATACATGGGGTAGGGGAAATATTTTCTGAAGTATTGCCCCATGTTCTGGCGGAGAAGACGGCTGTCCCCTGCGGGCCGGCTATGACCTTCGCGACTCCCGAGGGCGCCGATGAGCGGAAGACCGGCGAGCGATTTTGCGGCGGATATTGACGCAGGATCGAAAAAGCCATCCCAGGAATCTTCGGTGAGACCGTCGGTCACATAATTGCCCGTATGAAGGATCATGGTCTGGCGATGATCGGGGTCTGTCCCCATATCTTCCAAAAGCGCTTTCATCAGGTGGTCGCGCTCCTCCTTATCAGGCACGCCGTTCCCATATCCGTAAAAAGATACGGAGGGGGACGATGCCTCCGGCGGAGCGAGAAAAGAACCGGTGTAGGACTCCTCATTTACGGTAACCCGCCAGAAATATCTCGTGCCCGGAGTAAGGCCGCCGATGGTATAGGCGAACTGGTGCCCGTCGACCACGGAGCTGTGTTCCACCACTGTAACCGGTCCGTGCCCGAGGGAAGGTGAAGGACCCCATTCCACTTTCGCCTTGAGAGGCGTCTCGAAAGTCTGCCAGAGCAGCGTCATGGTCGTATTCTTGTTGTGGTAAAGGAGATAAGGCCCTTTCCTCATGAGCCGTTCCGTGGCTGCAGGGGGGGACGCTGCTTCAACGGTGGGAACACCCATGGAATCTGTAAATAAAGACGGACCTAATATGAATAGGAGAACCGCCGCAAGAAGAGGAAGAACCGGCGCCAGGGGCGGTCTCGCAGTTTCTTTGATGGCTTTTGTCATAATGTACCCCCTCAATGAATGCCGCCTTTCCGGAACCGTCTCATCAGAGAAAATAGGCATTGACCACGTACTGCTGCAGCATCCGGTGAGTGTTGAAGAAAGAGCCGTTTAACGCGATCGCATGACGCATGACGTCGATAAAGTCGTTGCGTCTGTCGTAATACGCCGGGACGATCACCTCCTCGAGCTTCGCATAGAGGGAGAGGGCATCCCGGGCACGGTCGTCATCCTTGGGGTCCTCACCCCTTTCTCCTATCGACCACCCCGTCACCCCCTCGATATGACCTTCTATCCACCAGCCGTCGAGGATGCTCAAGGAGGGGACACCATTCAGCGCCGCCTTCATGCCGCTCGTTCCTGAAGCCTCCAGAGGCGGCTTGGGCGTGTTGAGCCATACGTCCACCCCGGAGGTGATGAGCTTTCCGAGGGCGAAATCGTAGTTTTCGAGGTAGACGATCTTCATGTCCTTCTGAAGAAGGTTTTTGATGTTGAATATCTGTTGTATGAGCTCCTTGCCCCCCCTGTCGTTCGGATGGGCCTTTCCCGCAAACACGATCTGTATTCCCCCTGCATGGCCGCAAATGCTTTTGAGCCTCTCGAGATCGGTGAAGATAAGGTCCCCCCGCTTATACGTCGCAGCACGCCGGGCGAACCCCAGGGTGAGCACGTCGAAATCGAATCCACTGTTGGCCTGCCTGTTAATATAGCGGACGAGCTGCCTTTTTGCCTCCATGTGCGCCTGCCAGAGCTCTTCCCTCGGAATTGAGAGAGAGGAGCGAAGGCTGAAATTATCCTGCCGCCATCCGGCGATGTAGCGGTCAAAGAGGTCCCGAAAAGGCTTCGACGTCCATGTGGCCCCGTGGACGCCGTTGGTGATGGCATCGATATGGTACCCGGCGAACATGAGGCTCGATACCTCGCCATGTTTTTTTGCCACCCCATTTATATAGTGGCTCAGATTGAGGGCGAGGTACGTCATGTTGAGGGCGAGGTCTCCAGGTTTGACATCCTGAAAATCCTGAACTTTAGCGCCCATCCCGAGAATGCGGCCGAACACGTCGATACAGAGCATGTCCTTGAGATCGATGAAGTTGTCGTGGTGGCCGAGGACCTGGTATACGAGCTCCAGGGGAAACTGGTCGTGGCCTGCAGGCACAGGAGTGTGGGTAGTGAAGATGCATTTCCCCCTTACCGCATTGATATCGTCATGGTTGACCGATTCCCGGCCTGCTTTTTTTGCCTCCCTTTCAAGGAGCTCGAGGGCGAGGAGGCTTGCATGGCCTTCGTTCATGTGATACCGCTCGATGGCGTGGTATCCCAAGGCGTCGAGGATCCTTACGCCCCCTATGCCGAGGACCGCTTCCTGACAGAGCCTGTATTTCAGGTCTCCTCCGTAGAGAGAATCGGTGAGCGACCGGATCCATTCGGGGTTTTCCGGCAGGTTCGTATCGAGGAAATAGACGGGTACCGTCTTGCCTGAGACCCCGCAGACCTCATATTTCCATGCCCTCACCTGAAGGGCCTGACCTTCCAGTATTCCCGGGACCCTCTCCGGCATTTCCGCGAGGAGGTCTTCGACGATCCACTCGACGGGCTCTTCCTGCTGCCAGCCCGTGGGATCTATTCTTTGATAAAAATATCCCTTGCGATAAAGAAGGGTGACTGCCACCATGGGAAGGCCGAGGTCGGCCGCGGAGCGGATCGTATCACCCGCGAGGATGCCGAGTCCCCCGCTATAGGTAGGCACTTCCGGATCGACCGCGATCTCCATGGAAAAGTATGCAATTTTTCGTTCATCGACCATCAGGCCTCCTTCACCCTCACCCGGTCTACTCTCTTTTTCGTCTATGAGGGAGACGACGCAGATCCGTCGTGCTTTTTATTTTACAATTATAAAAACGAATATGGAAGAATTTGTGGATTTTTACCGGTCCAGGATGTTCCCGACCTTCTCGAGCAAGTCCCGTGGCGACAGGGGCTTTGGAATAAAGTCGAGGTGATGGCCCTTCAGGCCTTCGGACAATACTATATCGGCCGTATACCCGCTCATGAAGAGTGCCCGGATGTCCGGCTTGAGGCGCTGGATCTCGTCATAGGCGTCCCTGCCGTTTTTCCGGGGCATGACGGAATCCATGACCAGCAGGGAGATTCCCTCTGTTTCCTTGAACTTCTTCACGGCCTCGTGGCCGTCCACCGCCTCTATTACCTTGTAACCATATTGGCCGAGAATATCCCTTACGAGTTGCCTCACGTGATCGTTATCCTCCGCCACCAGGATTGTCTCTTTTCCCTTCCTTGAGGGAAAGCTCGGGAGCTGCGTTTCATGAACGGCAGTCTTGACCGCGGGCAGATAGACATGAAAGGCGCACCCGTGCGCAAGCTCGCTCACGACCGTAATATAGCCGTTATGCTGTTTTACTATGCCATAGACCGTGGAAAGGCCGAGACCTGTTCCCTTCCCCACCTCTTTTGTGGTAAAGAAGGGGTCGAAGATCTTCTCTTTCATCTCACTGCTTATGCCCACGCCCGTATCTTTCACCGTAAGGAGGGCGTAGGGGCCCGGCTCTCCGAAGCCGTGAATTATGATAAACTCACGGTCGAGCTCCACTCTTTTGGTGGAGATTGTGAGAGTCCCTCCCCGCGGCATGGCGTCCCGGGCATTGCTCACGAGGTTGAAGAGGATCTGGTCGATCTGGGTGGGATCTGCCAGGACCACTACGTCTTCCGGGGTAAGATCGGTCCTGAAGACGATATCTTCCGTCACGAGCCGCTTGAGCAGGTTTTCGCTTCCCTTTACGAGGCTGTTCATATTCTGGGCGGTCAGGCTTAAAGGCTGGCGTCTGCTGAAGGCGAGAAGGCTTTGGGTGAGGTTCGCCGCTTTTTGCGAAGCGGAAAGGATCTGGTCCGCATAGAGGCGTAAGGGGTTTGCCCCATCCATCTTCATCTGGAGAAGGGTCCCGTAGCCTATGAGAGCTGTAAGGATATTATTGAAATCGTGGGCAATGCCGCCTGCAAGGGTTCCCACGGCCTCCATCTTTTGTGACTGGCGAAGCTGCGACTCGAGTGTCACTTCCCGGGTAATGTCAATGAGGGTGCCGAAAGCAGCGGGTCTTTGATTATAGGTGAAATAACTGCCGAGAATTTTCACCGAGAGGACCTTTCCGTCCCTCCTCACGGCCCGCAGTCCATATTCGTTCTCAATCGCTTCACCTTTAAGCCGCTTCTCCAGGTTCATCTGCATCATTACCTGGTCGTCCGGGTGGACGAGGTCTTTGATGCCCATTTTATCCACGATCTCATCATAAGAATAGCCGCATAAGGCGCAGAAACGGGAGTTCACGAAACGGAACGTGCCGTCCTGGAAGATATAGGAGGCCACGAGAGAGCTTTCCACCACACTGCGGTATTTCATCTCCGATTCGTGGAGGGCCGTCTCTGTTGCCTTTCTCTTAGTAATATCCTCCGCGCTGCCCTCAAAGCATATTGGGTTGCCTTTTTCATCGCAGATCGTGCGAAGGCTCATGGCGACCCAGGCCGACGTGCCGTTTTTCCGGCGCATCCTCACTTCAAAGCCTTCTACGAATCCATCTTTTTCAAGGAGACTGCGCACCACCTTGCGGTCGGCGGGATCGACCCAGAACTCCCGTTCCATGTTATATTTGCACATCCTCATTTCCTCAGGGGAATCAAACCCCGCCATGCGTGCCAGAGAGGGGTTGATATTCTCCATCTCTCCATCGAGGGTGACCTGGAATATGCCTTCCACTGCATGCTCGAAGATGTTTCGGTATTTTGCCTCACTCTCCCTCAACTCACTCTCCGCGGCCGTCCTCATGGAGACCTCCGACCGGAGCCGCTCGTTTGCCAGGCTCGACTGCTGAAGAGAAGTTACCATCTTCTTCTGCATGCCGTTCACCGCAAGAATGAGGGGAATGGTATACAGAAGGAAACATGCGATCTGCACGATCCATGCGTGTGGTGCGGCGAGATAATTGACTATTTCAGGCCGAATGGCAATGGTGCCCGTACAGATAGCGGCCCCGATCAGGGAGGCAATGAGAGCCCCCGCCCCGACGGCGATTATCCCGGCTTTCATGCCGAGAAAGACCCCCGTAAAGACGCAGAAGACAACGAGGCTCATCATCCCATTGCTTGCGAGCCCGACGGCGCAGAGAAAGTGGATCGTATTCACGCCGATAAAGGTGAGCATGGTGTAAAACAGCCAGGAGACCGGCAGGTAACGGCGAAAAATAAGCATAATCACCGCGAGAAGGTACATGAGGGTGTAGCCGAAAAGGGTAGGGACCCCTCCGTAGCAGAGAGTGCCGATAATGGAAGCCGTGACGGCAATGCCCCCGAAAATTACTCCTACCGGATACATGACGTCAAAGAAGCGGGCCACGGCCAGCCTCAGCTCTTCGTGAAGACCGGACAAAAGAATGGGACCGGCCTGATTGTCCGGCGCCTGCCGGGCGTCGGATTCATGTCCTTTCTCTCTCGATGATGATGTTCCGCGTTGTATGAGGGACATAGGTTGCCATAGATAGTATCGGCATTACGGGAAAATTCTGAAGAATAACTTTCCTAATTTTTTACGAAGTTCCAGGAGAAAAAGGAGCTTACCCTTTCGCCCCCGTACTTTCGGTGGAAACACGGCCAATGTGGACGAAGGAGGCCTCGTGTGCTATATTTTGTAATATCAAGGATTAACCAAAAGGCCGGGTGGAAAAGAGCGCCGCAGAGTCGACGGGGGATAAAGCTTGAGAAAGAAGATATTTAAGGCGGCGGTATGGGTGGCGGGATTTGTTGCCCTCTTCACCATTATAGGGTTTCTCGTTGTTCCTCCCATCATGAAGTCGGTCCTGGTAAGTAAACTTTCCGAGGCCCTTCACCGGCAGGTCAGGATCGAGAAAATAAGGTTCAATCCCTACACCCTGCACCTTTCCGTAAAAGGCATCGATCTCACGGAGCGGGATGGGAAGGAGCGCTTCTTCTCTCTCGGCGAGCTCTCCGCGCGGTTAAGTATCGCATCCATCTACCGACTGGCGCCCATTGTAAAAGAGCTTAAAATCGACAGGCCCTACATCCGGGTTGTTCGCAATACGGATCAGTCCTTCAATTTTTCGGATATTATTGCGGAAGCAACCAGAGAAAAGCCGGTTGAGAAAGAAAAGAAGGCCAGGCCCTTCCTCTTTTCCGTGAATAACATCCTGATTAATGACGGCCGCGTCGATTTCCTGGACCGGGTCAAGAATATCGAGCACGTGGTGAAGGAAATCTGCCTGGGGGTCCCCTTCATTTCAAACATAGGCGACAAAGTGCATGTATACGTGGACCCTACCTTTGCGGCGAACGTGAACGGAGATTTTTATTCCTTCAAGGGAAAGACAAAGCCCTTTGAAGACTCCCTGGAATCCTTTGTGGATATCCATCTGAAGGATTTCGATATCCCCCGGTATATGCCCTACCTGCCGGTAAAGGCGAATTTCGTTCTCAAGTCCGCGGTACTCAATGTGGTCGCGCGGGCATCCTTCAGACGTTCCAGGGACAAGGGCCCGTCTTCCGTGGTGACCGGAACGGTGACGCTGAAGGATGTGGCAGCCGACGATCTGGCGGGGAAACCCCTGCTGCGCCTGGGTCTATGTGAGTTGTCGATTGCCGAGCTTAAGCCTTTTGAACCGTCCCTGCACCTCTCCAAGGTAGGTCTTGCAGGCCTTGAATTGATGGTCACGCGCAGTAGGGAGGGGACCCTTAACCTCGCATCACTCGTCTCCGGTGAGGAAAGGAAGGAGAAAAAGATTCCCCCGGCCCCCGAAAAGAGACCGGCGGAAGCGGAAGAGACCGGTCTTCCCCCTATTAAAGTGGATGAGTTCCGGATCGACGGCGGCTCGGTCTCCTTCGAGGACATCGCGCCGGGAGGGCCGGTAAAGCTCGATGTCACGGACCTCACAGTAAAGGGCGAAGGGGTCACCACCATACAAGGTGGAGAGAGCGCCCTTACCGCATCTCTCCTTCTCAACAAGAAGGGCACCGTCTCGGTAAGCGGACCAGTGTCGATCAACCCCCTCTCCGCCAATCTCGCCGTCACGGTAAAAGGGATCGATATCAGGGCCTTTCAGCCTTATTTCAGTCACAAAGTAAAACTGGCCGTGACCAAAGGGCAGGTCGAGACCAAGGGGGCCCTTTCCGTGGGGCAGGCCGGGAAAGGCGATCTCCGTATAAAATATTCGGGCAATGCCCTGGTTTCCAATTTTGCATCCGTCGACAAAGGCACAGGGGATGACCTTTTTAAATGGAAAGCCCTGTCTTTAAACCGCATAGACGCGGCAACGAGCCCTCTGCGCGTCCGTATCAACGGGATATCCCTTGCCGATTTTTATGCGGGCCTCGCCGTCGAGCCCGACGGCGCCCTCAACCTCAAGAAGATCGTTATGGAGGAAGGAGCGGCAGCGACGCCATCCGCGACGAAGCCCGGGGCTCCGGCATTGGCAAAGAAGACCGAAAAGGCGCCCCCGGGGAAAGAGACAGAGGATATTGCCGTCGGCGCCATTACCCTGCAGGGAGGATCGATCGAATTCATCGACAAATCGATTAATCCGCGCTTTTCGGCGAGCCTCGAGGAGATCGCCGGTCGTATTGCCGGCTTTTCACTCGGAAAGGATCAAAACGCGGAAGTCGATCTGAAGGGAAAGATAAATGAGAATATCCCCCTCGAGATCACGGGAACGGTGAATCCTGCGAAAGAGAACCTTTTTGCGGACCTGAAGGTGAAGTTCACTGATTTGGAGCTGAGCGACATGAGCCCCTATGCGGCGAAGTATATGGGGTACAAGATTGAAAAGGGCAAGCTCTCCATAGACTTGAAGTATCTCATCGCGAAAAGAAAACTCGATTCGGAGAACCGTATTTTTATCGACCAGCTCACCCTGGGCGAAAAAGTCGACAGCCCCGACGCCCTGAACCTGCCTTTCCGGCTCGCCATCGCGCTCCTCAAAGACCGGCACGGCCGCATCACCCTCGACGTACCCGTATCGGGGAGTTTCGATGATCCTCAGTTCAGCGTCTTCAGGATCATCCTCAAGATTATCGGGAATCTTATCGCCAAGGCGGCGACCGCGCCTTTCGCGCTCCTTGCCTCCCTGGTCGGAGGAGGGGAGGAGATGAGTTATCTTGAGTTCCCCTATGGCAGCTCCGCCCTCTCTCCCGAGAATCTCAAGAAGATCGATACCCTTACCAAAGCTCTCTACGAGAGGCCCCAGCTTAAAGTCGACATAGAGGGTCGTGTGGATCCCGGGAAGGACAAGGAGGCACTCAGGACTAACCTCTTCGACAGAAAGCTGAAAGTACAGAAAATGAACGTCATGGTGAAGAAGGGGTTGCCCGTGGAGTCGGTCGATGATATAAAGATCGAGCCGGCAGAATACGAGCAGTACCTTGCCATGGCATACAAGGCGGAGACTTTTGCCAAGCCCCGCAACGTGATCGGCCTTGAAAAGGGTTTGCCCCGGACGGAGATGGAAAAGCTCATGGTAACCCATATCAATATCACCGACGGAGACCTGCGCGCCCTCGCACGCCAACGGGCCCTTCACGCAAAAGACGCGATTGTAAAGTCGGGCCGGGTCAACTCCGACCGCCTCTTCCTGGTGGAGCCTAAAATAACCTCTCCGGAAAAGAAGGAAAAGGCCGGCGCCAACCGCGTTAATTTCAGTCTGAAGTAGAGGGGGAAGGGTGAAAGCCTGGGCAGAGACTTTTGTTGGACGGGTCCGCAACTTCTTTGAAAACGAGATGTGGACGGTCCGGCTCAGGGACCTTTCCCCCGCCAGGGCCTTCGGTCTCAGGTACCTCAGGATAATCGTTTTAGCGATAAAGGGTTTTATGAAGGACGATTGCGCGCAGACCGCATCCGTTCTCACCTACTACTCCCTTCTCAATGTGGTACCCTTTGTCGCCATGATCTTTGCCGTGGCCAAGGGGTTCGGTCTCGACAAATTCGTTCAAGACCAGATACTCCAGATGGCGGAGAATGCAAAATGGCAGGCCGAACTGACCAATCAGATCCTCCATTTCGCCGACGCCCTTCTCCGTCAGGCGAAAGGCGGGCTTATAGCCGGCTTCGGCTCGATCATGATTCTCTATACGGTGATCAGCATTCTGGGCAGGATTGAGGGGGTTTTCAATAAGATCTGGAGCGTACGGAAAGGGAGGACCATGGGGAGGCGGTTCAGTGACTACACCGCCATCATGGTCGTGGGCCCCATGCTCTTCGCCTTGTCCGGAAGTATGACCGTCCTGCTCACCGGCAGGGTGGGAGACCTGATCCGGGGATACGCGCCGCCGGGGATAATGGTCGATACCCTCTTTTTCCTGTTGGGGTTCGTGCCCTATCTCTTCATCTGGGCCCTTCTTATCGCCCTCTACAAAGCGGTGCCGAATACGAATGTCCCCATCCGCTCGGCCCTTATAGGCGGCATAGCCTCGGGCACCATGTTTCAGATAGTCCAGTGGGCCTACATCAGGTTTCAGATAGGAGTGGCAAGCTATGGAGCGATTTACGGAAGCTTCGCGGCCCTGCCGCTGCTTCTCGTGTGGCTCCAGACGAGCTGGATGATCATCCTCTTCGGCGCGGAGCTGGCCAGGGCCGAGAGCCACTATGAGACTTTCGGATATAAACCTTCCTACTCACGGATAAGTAATGCGTCGAGGAAGATTCTTATGGCAAGGATCATGAGGTTTCTCGTGACCGCTTTCCAGGAGGGAAGAGAGCCGCCTACGATCCGCACAATCGCGTTTCACGTCGAGATACCGGTTCTCCTCGTGGAGAGGGTCGTTGAAGACCTTCTCGCCTCCGGCTTTGCCGTGGAAGTGAAGGGTAAGGGTAAAGGCGGACCGGGTCTTCTGCCTGCCAGGGCCCCTGACAGGATCACGGTAAAAGATATTTTTGACGCCGGAGATCAGCTCGGGACGGCTATTGTTCCGGTAGGCTCTGCAGATGATCAGGACAAGATCTCCGCCTATCTGCGCGAGTTGACGGCGGCTATGGAGAAAGAGGGAAGGAATTTCCGGCTCAAAGACGAGTGACGGAAAGTCACCTCTGCGCCCATCCGCCGGTCTTGTCGCGTGCTCAGGATACTGGTACAATAAGGGGCGATGAAAAAAGGCCTTGTCACCCTCCTGTTTTCCGTCTTCTTTCTCGGTATCCTTTGCGCTCCGGCAATAGGGGCCCAGTATGTCGCATCAAAGACGTCCTTCCGGTACCACCTGCCCATGTGCACGAGGGCAGGGTTGATTAAGTCCGCCAATTTGATCAGGTTCAATAGTCGAGCCGAGGCGAAGAAGGCCGGTTATGTGCCCTGCTCCCTGTGCGGGCTTTCCGGGACGGCGGTCTCATCCCTTCCGGGGAAAGGGGGCGCGGCAGAGGGCAAGACTCGCGTCGTCGAAGAGGATTATGAGAAGGGCAAGGCCCTCGTGGGGGAGAAAAAGTACGGGGAGGCCCTGCCTTACCTGGAGAGGGCGGTCAGAGAGGCCCCGGGTAACGGTGATGCCTGGTTTCAATGCGGGGTATGCAGGAGTGAGCTGGGACACACACGGGAGGCGCTGGAGGCGTTCCGGAGAGTCGTCGCCCTTGACCCTGCTCGGGCAGCCGCCCATTTCAGCCTCGGCGTCCTTTACGGACGCCTTAAAAAATATGACGCGGCGATAGGGGAATATAGGCAGGCCCTCCGTCTGCAGCCGGACGACGGTCCCGCGCACTTTAATCTGGGCGTCGTCTACCTCACCCTCGAACGCTATGAGGATGCGGCAAGTGCCTTAAAAGATGCCGTTCGTCTGAGGCCGGAAGAGTCCCTCGGTTTCAATAACCTCGGCGTGGTCCTGAGCAACCTGAAGCGATACGAGGAGGCGGTGGATGCCTTCAGAGAAGCGATCCGTCTCAACCCCGGTGACGGATTCGCAGGGTATAACCTCGGGGTCATCTCCCTGGGGCTCGGCCGTTATAAAGAGGCTGTCGACTCCCTGAGCCGGGCGAGCCTGATAAACCCCGATGACGACGCTACCCGTTATCACCTCGGCGTGGCCTATCTGAAGGCAGGGGACAGGGAATCCTCGACCGGTCAATATAAGGAGCTGCGAAAGAAGAAGAGCCTTTTTGCGGCCCGCCTCTACGAGGAATTGCAGAAAGAGTAAGCCGGCCGAAACGCCTCAGGGCCCCGGAAAAGGCGCTTCGGCCGATTGATTGCCCCTTTTATTTCAAAGCCTGCTCGACTGCCACCGCCACGGCTACTGTAGCGCCTACCATGGGGTTATTCCCCATCCCGAGAAAACCCATCATCTCCACATGGGCGGGAACCGATGAGGACCCGGCGAATTGTGCATCGCTGTGCATTCTTCCCATGGTGTCGGTCATCCCGTACGAGGCGGGACCTGCCGCCATATTGTCGGGGTGAAGTGTTCTGCCTGTGCCCCCGCCGGAGGCGACGGAAAAATACCTTTTTCCCGCTTCATTGCACTCTTTCTTGTAGGTGCCTGCCACGGGGTGCTGGAACCGCGTCGGGTTCGTGGAGTTTCCCGTGATGGAGACGTCCACCGCCTCGTGGTGCATTATGGCCACCCCTTCCCTCACGTCGTCGGCCCCGTAACAGTTGACCGCCCCACGCTCGCCCGCTGAATATGCCTTGCGCTCCACTACCAGAAGCCGGCCCTGGGAGTAGTCGAAATTCGTCTTTACATAGGTGAAGCCGTTGATCCTCGCAATGATTTGGGCGGCATCTTTGCCGAGTCCGTTGAGGATGACCCTGAGGGGCGATTTCCTTACGCGGTTTGCCGACCTTGCGATGCCGATCGCGCCTTCAGCGGCGGCAAAAGACTCATGCCCCGCGAGAAAGGCGAAACATTGCGTCTCTTCCCTTAAAAGCATGGCCGCCAGGTTTCCATGGCCTAACCCGACTTTCCTGTCGTCTGCCACCGAGCCGGGAATACAGAAGGACTGGAGGCCCTCGCCGATCGTCTCCGCGGCGTCCGCCGCCCGGGAGCACCCTTTTTTTATGGCCATGGCCGCGCCGACCACATATGCCCAGCCCGCGTTCTCGAAACAGATGGGTTGGATATCCTTCGATATCCTGTAAGGGTCTATCCCTTTTACGTCACATATCTTCTTCGCCTCTTCTATTGAGCCGATGCCGCAGGCCGCCAGGGCGGCATCGATCTTTCCGATCCTTCGTTCATAGTTCTCAAATAGCGCCATATCATCCCCTCCTATTCATGTCGCGGATCGATGAGCCGTACCGCTTCGGAAACCCGGCCATAAGAGCCGGAGGCCTTATTGAGCGCCTCGTTGGCGTCCATGCCCTTACCGATCATCTCCATCATCCTGCCGAGGCTTACGAACTCGTATCCTATGATCTCGCCATGAGCGTCGAGGGCAATTTTTGTCACATACCCTTCGGCCATCTCCAGATATCTCGGTCCTTTTGCACGGGTGCCGTACATGGTGGCCACCTGGCTTCGTAGCCCTTTTCCAAGGTCTTCAAGGCCCGCGCCTATCGCGAGACCCCCTTCAGAAAAAGCCGATTGGCTCCTCCCGTAGGCGATCTGGAGGAAGAGCTCCCTCATGGCCGTGTTGATGGCGTCACACACGAGGTCGGTGTTGAGCGCTTCCAGAATCGTCTTTCCCGGTAAAATCTCCGCCGACATGGCAGCCGAATGGGTCATCCCCGAGCAGCCGATGGCCTCTATCAAAGCCTCTTCTATCATCCCCTCCTTCACGTTGAGGGTCAGTTTGCACGCACCCTGTTGGGGCGCACACCATCCTATGCCGTGAGTAAAGCCGGACACGTCCCTGATTTCCTTGACCCGGGTCCATTTTCCCTCCTGCGGGATCGGTGCGGGTCCATGATCGGGACCTTTCGTTACGGAGCACATATTCTCTACTTCATGTGAATACATCATAAGTCCACATTGCCTCCTGTGAGCGTATTTTACGGATGCGTGTATTCGAGCGGTTCCCGATAACCCCTGTTCGGTGAACCATGCCCTATATCATAAGGGCAAATAAATTTAATTTCAAAAATAAAAATAAGACAGCAGCCCGGTGGTTACAAAGGGGCGCCCTTTCCGGCTGTTGAAGAGGCCCCCCGTGAAGTTGACAAATATTATTTTATCACAATAATAGGAATTATGACTCGATTCGATACTCCGGCAGGGATCGAACCCCTGTGGCCCCTGGGGACTTACTCATATTTCGGCTATCCCCTCTCTTTTTCTCAGAGATGCGACGTGATAAGGGAGGCGGGTTTTGAGGTCACCTCCTTAGGGCTCGGCGACGAAGAAGACCTCGTGAGGGCAGGACAGGAGGATATGATGCCGGTCCTCGCCCGGGAGAGGGGGCTTGCCGTGGATTACGTCCACTGCGCGGAAGGCAGGTGCAATCTCCTCTGGTCACCATCGGAGCGGGAGCGTGAGGTCGGGCTCAAGGACCTTCTGAGGGCCGTCGCATTCTGTGCGAAACATTCCATAGCCATCGTGGTGGCCCATATCACGAGAAGCAAAGGTGAGCAGCCTCCGCCCCCGAACCGACACGGGATCGATGCGCTTAGCCGGGTGATCCAAAAAGCTGAGGACAATGGGATCCGAATCGCCGTGGAGAACACGCAAAAGCCGGGCCACCTCCATTACCTTTTCTCCCGTATCGCCTCTCCCTGCCTCGGTCTCTGCTACGACAGCTCCCATGACTTCCTCTACAGTGCCAGTCCGGGGGAACTGCTCAGGCAGTGGGGACATCTTCTCCTTGCCGTCCATATCTCGGACAACGACGGCCTCGCCGACAGGCATTGGCTGCCCGGTGAGGGCGTAATCGACTGGAAAAGGGTGATCTCTCTTTTCCCTCCGACCTACAGGGGCACTTTGAACCTGGAGATATTCCCGAAGGAGCCCGGCGTGGAGGCGCCTCCGGCGTTCCTCACGAGGGCATACGCCGGCCTACGCCGGCTTCAGGAGCAATTGAATGGCGCGCACAGGCCGGAATAGGGTTTTTTTCTTTTATTTTAACGGGGCTTCATTTTTTTGTTTACAAAGAAAAACCACGGTTTTAGAATTGGGGGAACGTCTTAGGAGGATAACGCATAAAACCCTTGCCGCACCCTGTAGATACGTAATATACCTGGCTCCCATCATCTGAAGGAGGTTCATAATGGAAGGGCACAACGGATCACTTTGTCAATTTTCGCTTCATGGGAATTTTTTCACCGTCACGCCTTTTTTTGAAATTATCGGGTCTAAACCCTCCAAGCCCGGAAATGGTCGAGTCGCGGAGGCAGGGATATGACGGGCCGGAAGAAACCCGTAATTCCACCGGAGAAGAGAGAGAAAGAATGGGAGCTTCGCCTTTATGTGGCAGGACAGACCCAGAAATCTCTTGCCGCTTTCTCGAACCTCAAAAAAATATGCGAGGAACACCTTGAGGGGAAGTACCAAATCGAAGTGATCGACCTCATGGAAAACCCGAAACTCGCCGAAGGAGACCAGATACTGGCCATCCCCACTCTCGTGCGCAAGCTGCCGGAACCTATTAAAAAAATTATCGGAGACCTGTCGAACATGGATCGCGTCCTCGTGGGTCTCGACCTCCGCGAGCCCGGCAGAACGAAGGGGGAAAAGTAAAAACAGATATGTCACTGAATCACGAAAGCGCTTTAAAGGAGGCGAAGGACTCAAACTACGTGTTCGGTCTCTATGTGGCATGTGCGACACCGAACTCGATGCAGGCGATCACCAATATCAAGAAAATTTGTGAGGAATACCTCGGCGGGAGAGACCGTGCGTATCTCCGAGATTAAAGGAGGCGCTCACGAAGGGATACCACGTGACGGTGATGACCGATGGCATTACCGCCCTCAGGTCTTTCTCTCATGACCCGTCCCGGTTTGACCTCGTGCTCACCGATCGGACCATGCCCGGCATAACCGGGCTCGAATTGGCCGGGAATGCCTTAAGATCAGACCGGACCTGCCGGATATTCTTTGTACGGGCCATAGCGACGCCGTCACGGCGGACATTTCCCGATCAATGGGTATCATGGCGTTTCTGATGAAACCCCTTTCGAGGGCGGAGCCGGCGGAGGCGATCCGAGGCGCTCTCAAGAGAAGGGGCCATAGGGTTTTATTGACGGTCTTACCTGAAGTCGATAGCATTGCAGAGGCCTGTCTGATCCATCGTGGAGCCGAAGGACTCTTTAAGGAGGTATCGGATGAAAACGTATTTTGCCCCTCCCGGGCGTTCACGTGACGATGAGCTGGCACGGGAGATAGAGGCGGCCGGCAATAACTTCGTGATCGATGAGGTGCTCCATTCAATTGGGGGGGTCATTGCGGTACTGAACGCACACCGTCAGATCGTCGCAGTGAATGACGGTTTAATTGAAATGCTCGGTATTCCTCATGGCCGTGAGATCCTTGGCCTGCGACCCGGAGAGATGGTCCATTGCATCCACGCCCAAGAGATGGAGGCCGGCTGCGGGACGAGCCGGGCCTGCGCTTCCTGTGGCGCGGCGATCAGCATAGTCGCCTCTCTTGCGACGAATAAGGCGGAAGAGGCAACCTGCGCCCTTACGGTCCGGAACGGAGGTAAGAGGAAGGACATGTACTTCAGGGTGCGATGCGCCCCCGTAATGCACTCGGAGACGCGACTTCTCCTCCTCTTTCTTCAGGATATCTCTTATCCTCAGAGGCTCGCCGCGCTGGAGAGGGTCTTTTTCCACGACATCAACAATATAGTGGCGACCATAGTCAATGCGACCCATATTCTCGCCAACCCGGAATTTGACGAGTTTGAGGACAAGCAGCGCCTTCTCGAGACCACCCGGAGCTGCTCCGTTCGTCTTGCAAACGAGATACAGATCCAGCGTTGCATGAGCAGGGACGATGGGAGCGCGTACCGGCTCGCCCATGATTCTCTGCCTGTGGGCCAGGTTCTGCAAGACTTGGAAGAGATCTTTTCCGCGAACGATCTCGTCAACGGCAAGCGCCTCTCTTTTCAGAAAGAGGTCCCTCCAGTCCACCTCGTGACCGACGCATCCTTGCTCGTGAGGGTACTCAACAATATAATTACCAATGCCCTTGAAGCAACGCCGAGAAATCGGGAAGTAAGGGTATGGGTCGAGCAGCTTCAGGGGAAAGTCCGGTTTTGCGTGTGGAATGAAGCATATATCGTTCCGGAGGTAGCCGCGAGGGTCTTTCAGCGCAACTTCAGCACCAAAGCGAAAATGGGAAGAGGTTACGGCACCTATTCTATGAAATTTTTCGGAGAAGAGATACTTGGAGGCGAGGTCGGTTTTACCACCTCGATAGAAGAGGGTACCACATTCCGGTTCACACTGGAAAATTCGGGAGACGAACCTCGGGGGCGGGAGGGATTTCCGTCCTCTTAGGTTTTATGCGTCCAATACTTCCCGGACCTTCCGCAGCAGCTCATCAGGTGCAAGGGGCTTGGCGATAAAATTGAGCGCCTCGTCGCGGACCCCCTTGGTGAAAATGATATCGCCCGTATAACCGCTCATGAAGAGGACCTTCACGTCCGGCCGTAGAGGGCGTATGGCCTCCCACGCTTCCTTTCCGTTTCTTTTCGGCATGACCACGTCAAGAAGCAGGAGGTCGATCGTGTCAGTCTGCTCCATGAACCGGCAGACCGCATCGTCCCCATCCATAGCTTCTATTATCGTATATCCCGCCCTGGTGAGCACCTCCCTCGCGAGCCTTCTGACCCCGTCGTTATCTTCGGCCACGAGAACGGTCTCCCCTCCTCCCGTTACTGGCTCTCCTCTTTGGAAGGTTCTCTCAATCTTCTGCTCTACCGCGGGCAGATAGACGGTAAAACGGGAGCCGTGGCCGGGCTCGCTCTCCACCACAATATGGCCGTTATGCTGGGTGATGATCCCATAGACGATGGAAAGGCCGAGGCCCGTGCCTTTGCCCACTTCCTTCGTGGTGAAGAAGGGCTCGAAGATCTTCTCCCTCGTCTTCCGGTCCATGCCTTCGCCCGTATCCGCGGCCCCTATCACGGCATAGGTCCCGGGGCCGGCCAGACCCAGTGCGGCAGCAGCCTCTTCATTGAAATGTTCCATCTTCGTGCTGATAGTGAACCTGCCTCCCCTGGGCATGGAGTCGCGCGCATTAGTCGCGAGGTTCATGAGCACCTGGTCTATCTGGGTCAGGTCCGCCCTTATGGTCGCACCAGGTTCGGCAAGGACCACCCGGAACTCGATATCTTCGGTGAGAAGCCTTTTCAGAAGCTTTTCCGCCTCCGCGATGATCTCGTTTATTTTATGCGGTTTCAGCTCCATCACCTGTTTGCGGCCGAAGGCGAGGAGGCTCTGGGTGAGGACCGCGGCCTTTTGGGAGGAGGCGAGTATCTGGTCCACGTACACGGTCTTCGGATCGTCCCTCTCCATGTGCATCTGAAGAAGGCTGCCGTATCCGATGATGGCGGTAAGGATATTGTTGAAATCATGGGCCACGCCGCCTGCAAGGGTGCCGATGGCCTCCATTTTCTGCGATTGCCTGAGCTGTGATTCCAGGCGGGTCTTCTCTTCCTCGGCACGTTTTTTTTGTGTGACATCATGGGAAAATATGGCGAGTCTCGACACTTTCCCGTCGCTGTCACACACGGGATTACAAAAGCTTTCAAAATGCCTTCCCGTCCGGGAATCTTCGAACCGGACCGGTTGGCCCGTGTGGACCGCCATGTCATAGTATCTCTTTCTCCTGACCGCGACATCGGGCTCAAAATAGTCATACTGACAGGTCCCCACGACGCTCTCCACGCTGCCCCCGAGTCTTTTGGCCACTACCTCGTTCGCCACGAGTATGATCCCGTCGGGATCGGTCATAAACATCGATTCCATGGTCGCATTGATAAGGGCCCTCAGCGTCTTCTCGCTCTCTTTCAGGGTCTCTTCCGCCTGCGTCCTTAGGGTAATATCCTCACAGCTTACGATCTGTCCCCCCGATTCGAGATGGACCAGTATAAAACTGACGATCTTTTGGCTTCCATCCTTGCAGGTTACGGTAAAGGACCTCGCCTCTTTTGTCCCCGTCCTTTCGAGATCGCCGACCCAGGCCGCTACGGCCCTGCGCCTGTACGCAGATTCGGGAAAAGCGGCGTGAAACCACGCGGCGCCGTCCGGGATATCCGACTGATCGTACCCGAACATCTCCCTGCACTTCGGATTCAGGTAAGTGAGCCTGCCCTCCCTATCGACCATCATCATGCCGAAAGGCGCATGCTCGGAGATTGCGGAGAAACGGGAGCTTTCGTAGGCGAGGATCGCCTCCGTCCGCTTCCTCTCCGTGATGTCGACCATGACTCCGATAAGGCCCGCCACCCTGCCCGAATTGTCATAATATGCGGCCTTGGTGAGGATGATATCCCGCTGAATACCGGAATTGTGTCGGATCACCGCTTCGTAGGACTGGATGCCCGGATGGGCGAAGAGCTCGTTATCTTTGCGGTAATAAACCTCCGCCACCTCTTTCGGGTGGATTTCAAAGACGGTTTTACCCACGACCCGGTCTCTGGCGATCCCCGTGTATTCCTCGAATGCCTTGTTGCAGCCCCGGTAGATGCCCGATGAATCTTTATGAAATACCGCATTGGGCATGGTGTCGAGCAGGTTCTGGAGGAACCGGAATTGGGAAGAGAGTGCTTCCTGAGCCTCGAGTCGTCCCTGTTCTTTCAATTCCAATGCGACCGCCATGGCATCGAAGGCCGCCGCAAGCCGGCCCAACTCGTCCTCTTCATGGGGCAGTCCGGTCCTTGCCCTGAGATCGCCCTTCCTTAACCGCAGGGAGGCATCCACCAGTTTATCGAGCCTTCGCACGATCACCGCCTTACCTATGACCAGAGCGAAGACGAGGGCAATGGAAAAGGCGATGCCGAGGAGGATGAGGTCGATGAGGAGAAGCCTTCTCGCATGAGCGAGGGCCTGTTTCTCCGGGAGACTGACCCGTATATAAAGATAGGGTGTTTCGCCCTCGGCAAGACGGAACCTCGTGTAGGCGTAGAGAGCCTTCCTCCCGTCGCGCTGGTAGGAGAAAGTCCCTTCCTCGGGGCCGCCCATCATGATGTTCATCACCTCGGGCCGATCGCTCTGTCCTATGAATTTTTCGGGAAAGGGATACCGGAAAAGGCGGACGCCCTCATAGTCCGTGAGGGCAAGGGCGGCGCCCTCGGGGAGCTTTTCATTGAGGAACTTCTGTCCGTAACGGTTGAGGTCGATACCCGCGGCGAGTATCGCCTTGAGCCGGCCTCGCCTGTCGAGCACGGGATAGGCGAAGTGGATGAGCGGAGTTCCCGTGATCCTCCCTATGGTGTAGCCGCCCACGGAAAAATCCTTTTTCATCATCGCATCGCGAAAATATTTGCGATCCCTTACGTTGCTGACCGTGGACCGCAGGCTCGAGGCGATGATGTCTCCATGGAGGTCGGTGAGGAAGAGGTTCCCGTATACGGGGTTCTGGGCCCGGATATCCTCGAACAACTGGTTGCATGGGTCGCTTCTCAGACCCTGAACATCGGGAAGTTTTGAAAGGGTGGCGAGGATCTGGCGGGTACTCTCCACAATACGGAGGTGTTCGGAGGCAAGACTGTTCGCCACCGCCAGGATGCTCAGCTCCGCGTCCCTCATCGCGTCTTTGCGCCGTTCGATGCCGGAGTAGAGGATGATCCCGAGCGCCGGCAGGAGGCAGATGAGGACCAGGAATAAAAGGTGGGCCTTAATGGATTTGTAGAACCGGTGGGTCACGAAACTCCTTTTTCTTATCTTTGCGCCCTCCGTGAAAGGGATCTCCGGCGAAAGGGGGTAAGGAGGTCATGCGCCGGGCACAGTCTATCACAGGGCAACGCCATATTCCAGAGACCGGGCTTTCTTACCGCCAACCGAGGGCGGCAACTCTTTCCCTGGGCCTCTCAATATTATCGGCTTTACGGGGCTTCGGCTTAAAAGGGCGAGGATAGGGGGTCTATATCACTTCCTCTCGCCTGGATTGATTCCCAAAGTTCGCACTCCCGTCGTTGACATGAACTCTTGATGGACCTATGTTTATGAATGGCCTGTCCGGTTTTCCACCAATTCGGCAACTGCTGCGATATGTAAGGCTTGCCCATGACGAGTAAATTCAGCATCGGATTATTGATCGTTCTTGGGGCGGTCCTCGGTTACCTTGCCTACCTTGTCATGGCGCCCTTCATTATTCCCGTCGCATGGGCCTCCATTTTCGCCATAACTTTCTATCCCGTATATCTTTTTACCCTCCGCTACGTGAAGCGGCCGGTTGGGGCCTCCCTCATTACGGTCACGGTGGTCCTGATCGTGATCCTCGGGCCTCTTTCGTATCTCTCTTATCTTCTGGTGGGGGAGCTTCAGGGTATTGCCGATACGGGTCTGACCATGGAATCGATGCGGTCCGCGTACCAAAACTCGGCCGTTCACGATCTTGCGAACAGGGTATTACCCCTGTTTCGCCTCGATGAACAACAGGCGATCGCTCATGCGGGAAGAGCTCTTACGAACCTGTCGAAGGGGCTGCTCCAGCGCCTTCCCGCGGGGTTGGGAAGTGTGATGAACGCCTTTGCGACCTTTTTTATCATGGCATTTATCCTTTTTTTTCTTTTTAAAGACGGCAGAACCTATGTGGCGACCATTCTCGAGTATCTGCCCTTTTCAGAGCGCAATAAGCAGCACCTGTCAAAACAGGCGAAGGATGTGATCGTTTCGACCATTTACGGCGGTGTGGCCGTGGCTTTGGCACAAGGGATGATCGGGACAATAGGGTATGTTTCCGTAGGAATGTCTTCGCCGGTGCTGTGGGGTCTGGCTACCGCTATTACCTCCTTTATCCCCTTTGTCGGATCACATATTGTATGGGTGCCCATGAGCCTTTACCTTCTTGTCACGGGGCACATCGCGAAAGCGCTTATCCTGGCTGCTTTCGGCGTACTGGGAATCGGTCTCGTAGATAACGTGGTGCGGCCGCTCTTCATCAGGGGCCGGGCAAGCATGTCCTTTCTCCTCACCTTCTTCGCAGTCCTGGGCGGCATCCAGGCCTTCGGCCTCATCGGCATAATCGTGGGGCCCCTCATAATGGCGCTCACCGTATCACTCATGACCATTCTCAAGGAATCATGAATCAGGGCAGATACAGGTAAAGGATAAGAAATGCATGAAGGGCAAAATCAACGGTACTACGCTTTTCCTTTCCTGCTCTTATCCAACACGCGGCGGACGGCCCGGGCCATCTCCCTTTTTATGACCGGCTTCATGAGATATTCCCTGATACCCGCCTCTTTCGCGATTTCGGGGGATACGGCGTCGCTGTGGCCCGTGCAGAGAATGATCGGAAGGTCCGGCCGAATCCTCAGGAGTTTCACGGCAAGGTTGATGCCGGGTATTTCAGGCATAGTCTGGTCCGTGAAGACCAGGTCGAAGCGGGAGGGGTCTTTGGAAAATATCTTGAGCGCTTTCACGCCGTCTGTCATGGCCGTGACCTTGTAGCCGAGTTTTTCGAGGGTGGCCTTCCCCAATTTCGCGAGCACCTCCTCATCATCGATGAAGAGGATACGCTCCCTGCCCCCCGATATTTCCTCCGCCGATTGATCGGAGATACTTTCCAATTTCGCCTTGGGAAGGAGAATCACGAAAATCGTGCCGGTTCTCAAAGAGCTGGTAACGGATATGTCGCCGCCCAGGCTCTTCACTATCCCATAGGTCATGGCAAGCCCCATCCCGGTCCCCTGGCCCACTTCTTTCGTAGTAAAGAAGGGCTCGAATATTCTTTTCATCACCTTTGCATCCATCCCGACGCCGGTATCCCTTACCGTGAGCTGGAGGTAAGGCCCCGGGACGAGGTTCGATTCGAGGGGCGAGCCGGGTATGACGTCGGTATCTGCAAGGGTGATGCTCAACTCCCCGCCCTTTTCCCGCATCGCATGGGCGGCATTCGTGGAAAGGTTCATGAGGATTTGCTGGATCTCGGTGGCATTTGCAAGGACCACGTCGGATCTCGCCTCGGGACGCATGATAAGTTGAATCGTGGAAGGCAAAGATGCCTTGAGCAGTTTGGCGGTTTCCTCGACGATAGATGAGACCGAAAGGGGACTTCTCTCGTACTTTGTTTTGCGGCTGAAGGCGAGGATCTGCCTTACGAGGTCACGTCCCCTCACGCCACTTTTGAGGACAAGCTCCAGGTGGCGACGGGTCGGACTGTCGGGGGGCGTATCGTCAAGGGCCATTTCAGTAAATCCGATAATGGCGGCGAGAATATTATTGAAATCATGAGCAATACCCCCCGCCAGCGTCCCGATCGCCTCCATCTTCTGGGCCTGGAGCAGGCGCGACTCGAGTGCCTCTTTTTCCTCCTCCGCCCGTTTGCGGTCGGTGATGTCGAGGATAGCTCCGACGAGGCCGCTGACGTTCCCCTGACTGTCGGTGAAAATCGCTTTATTGAAGATTACATCGCGGAGCACACCTTGGGCGTTTCTCAGTTGAGACTCGTAGTGCTGTTCCCCTCCGCCCTCGAAAAGCTCGTCATCCCTTAAGCGATAGATTTCCGCAAGCTCCGGCGGATTGATGTCGAACACGGTCTTGTCGATAAGACGCTCCCTTTTTTCACCGAAGAACGCCTCGTAAGCCCGATTGAATCCCCGATACCTGCCTTCCCTGTCCTTGTAAAACACCGGAATAGGGATCGCGTCGAGAAGGGTGATTAAAAAGGTTTCGCTCTCCCGCCGCGCCTTCTCGGCATAGAGACGGTCAGTGATGTTTTCATGGGTGATTACCAGGCGCAAAGGTCCGTTCTCGGGGAAGCGGGTGACGCGGCCGATGAACCACCGCTCTTTCTGCGATGTATGACAGGGGTACTCCATGCTGAAATCATCTACCACGCCCTCCATTACGGAACGGATTCCTGCAGCGAAGGGCGCGGCCTCGCCGGAGTCGTAGCCGGTTGCATGGTCGCACACGTTGAGATAATTCATCCCCACCGCATATTCGGGCGGTATGGGCGGGTTCTCATCGGCAAATTTCCGCCATGCCCGGTTCACGCTCAAAATCGTCCCTTCTTTATCGATGACGCAAAGAGCAGCAGTTAAAGCATCGATGGTGGCCCGGCCGGCCCGCTCCGATTCAAGGATCGACTCCTCCGCCTTTTTCCGGTCCGAGATATCGATCACTACTGCCCGTAATCCTGTGACCCTGTTGCCGCGCATGGCAACACTCGCATGGATGAAGGCGGGAAACCTGCTGCCTTCCTTCCGCACCATGGTAAACTCGCCGCCGCCCCTTCTGCCTCCGCGCAAGATTATTTCGATGGCTGCCTTCATCCGGCCACAATCCCCCGGAACGATGGCCTGAAAAATGTTGAGACCATTCTCAAGGTCTTTCGGGGTATATCCGAACATATGAAGGCCATGGAGGTTTACATAGGCGAGGTTGCCTTCAGAATCGATCTCCACTACGGTTCCGGGCAGCTGATCGATGAATTCCTTGTAATTTATCCCGTCCTCCTGCAAGACCTTTTCCGCCTGGTTCGGTGCGGTCTCCAGATCCCGGAGCGGTGAGATAACCCGGTTAAGAGCGGGGGGTTCGGTGAGCGGTTGCTGCGAGGATAACCCTTGTTCGTCTTCTGCGCCCTCCGGCTTGGTTTCCGGTCGCTCGGGCCCGTTGACGGTCGTCTTCCTGGTGCGTTTCGGTTTTGTCCTGGAGGTATCTTTCATACAGCCCTCCTATAATGATTCCCGTAGCGCCAAAATCGTAATATACAAAGAAGATTAGCGGAAACCCGTTCAAGTGTCAAATGGGCCCGGCCATAGCCCGCCCGAAGTGCGGTCCGGCGGCAATTCCGATTAATGATGATGCCGGCACAAAGCCCCGGAAGGGGCGGCGGGTGGAGCATAACCCTCAAATGTCCAATACATGACCTGTGCCGGAGCCGGGTTTCCCGTCCAGCACACGACGAACCGCCTGTGCCAATTCCAGCCTCGCAAGGGGTTTCATGAGGAATTCCCGGATGCCCGCTTTTCTGGCGGTGACCGGGGAAGCCGTCTCGCTGTGGCCGGTGCACAGGATAATAGGGGTATCGGGTTTTATCTTGAGAAGCTCCTTCGACAATTGGATCCCGGACATTCCCGACATGGCCTGGTCGGTGATCACGAGGTCGAACCGGAAGGGATCGGAAGAGAAGATCCTCAGGGCCTCCGCGCTGTCAACTACGGCGGCTACCGTATAGCCGAGCCTTTCGAGTACGCCTTGACCCCATTTGACAAGCATATCCTCGTCATCGACAAAGAGGATTCTCTCCTTGCCGGGGGGAATTTCAGTGCTGTGAAGCTGTTTTTGTTCCGGCTCAGCCGTCACTTTGGGGAGGAACACCCGAAAGGTGGAGCCCACCCCGAACTCGCTCTCCAGGGTGATGGCCCCCTGGAGATCCTTCACCATCCCGTAGACTACCGCAAGCCCCATGCCGGTACCCTTGCCCACTTCCCGTGTGGTGAAAAAAGGCTCGAAGGCCCGTTCCATCGTCTCGGCGCTCATGCCGATACCGGTATCATTTACCGCGAGCTGTAAATATTCTCCAGGCACTATGTCCGGCACCGCGATGGGAGAGCCGGGCCTTATGCTGACATCGGTGAGGCTGATCTCCATGGTCCCCCCTTCCTCCTGCATGGCAAGGGAGGCGTTGGTGGCGAGGTTCATGAGAATCTGTTGCACCTCCAGCGGGGCGGCCAGGACGACATCCGAGCGTGCGGTGTTGATAAGATTCATCTCGATGGTCGCAGGAATGGAAGCCCTCAGGAGCTGGATGGTCTCTTCGATAAGAGGAGAGACGGCGAGGGGGCTTCTGGCGTAATCGGTCTTCCGGCTGAAGGAGAGGATCTGTTTCACAAGGTCTCTGGCCCTCGTGGCCGATTTGAGGACATTATCGAGGTTTTTTTCTGCCAGGGGATGGTCCGAGATTTCATCGAGGGTCATTTCAGTGAAACCTATGATGGCTGCGAGGATGTTGTTGAAATCATGAGCGATGCCTCCCGCGAGAGTGCCGATGGCCTCCATCTTCAGGGATTGGCGGAGCTGTTCCTCAGCCAGGGCACGCTCCCTGGTTTCTTTCTTCAGACTTTCGTACGCCTTGCGCAGCTCTTCGGTGCGCTCGTCAACACGCAGTTCGAGCTCGTCACGGGCTTTGCGTAAAGCCATCTCGGCCTTTTTGCGTTCAGTCGTTACCTCGGTATACATGATGATGCCCCCTATTTCGCCGTCGGCACGGCGCCATGGCCGGCATTCCCACCGGTTATAGGTGATCGACCCATCGGGTCGCTCAAAATAATCATCGTCATTCCGCTCTATCGCGCCCGCGAGGCACCGCTGATGCACGTCCTTCCACCTTTGGGGCATCTCCGGAAATACGTCATAGTGACGTTTACCGAGCACATCCCCCTCCTTGACGCCATAATCCGAGAGGAAACGGTTGCTGACGGCGATGTAGCGAAGGTCGCAATCGTACACGGCGATGGCATTGGGATCGTTCTTGACAATGTATCGCATTATTTCTTCGCTCTCCTTGAGCGCCGTCTCGGCTTTCTTGCGGTCCGTAATGTCCCGCACAATGGCCCATAGGCCTGAGGGCGCGCCTTTGTCGTCCTTAATGAGGAAAGCTCGCAGCTCGACCGGAAAGACGATACCGTCTTTGCGGGTGTATTCCTTTTCATATACTTCAGAAAAACCTCGCACCATTACCTGCTCTTTGATAATCCTCGACTCGAAGCGGTGCCATTTTACGGGCGTAAAATCATGATAAGCCAGCCGGAGCAATTCCTCCTCCGAGTAGCCCAGCATATTGACGAATGATTGGTTCACTTCAATGATGTGTCCGGACATATCAACGAGCGCGAAGGCGTCGGTCATGGTCTCGTGGAGCCGCCGATATTTTATTTCGCTCACTCTGGTCTTCTCATGGGCTTCAAAAAGCTCGAATGCCATATCTATCGAAGACTTAAGGACGAAATCTCCGGAATCCTTGATCACATAGCCGTAGCGCGTGATGCCTCGCACCTTTTCCACCATCTCCTGCTCTGGATGGGAGGTGAGAAAGACTACCGGTACTGTTCTTTTTGAGAGGATCTGCCTTGCAGCCTCCGTACCATCAATGCCCTTGCCCGGATCGACGTCTACGAGAATAAGGCTGATATCTCGATTTTCAGCGGCGAGCCGGACTGCTTTCCTGCCGGAATCGGCAACGATGACCCGGTACCCGAATTGCCTGATTGTTTTGGCCTCGACCTTTGCAAGAATGGCCTCATCTTCAATGAGGAGGATGGTTTTCTGTTTTCGGGCGCCCATGGTCCACCAGTCGATAAGAAGGTTTCTCTCGGTGGCAGGAAGGCATGATCTTTCAAGGAGGCGGGATACCGGGAAATTCAGGTCTCCGCCTTTACGAAGCACCCTCTTTTATCTAACCCATACCACTTAATCTGATGCTTTACTTGACCAGAGTCAATAAGAGCGGAAGAAAAAGAAATTATTGTCCTCCGTCACGCCGGCCAAGCCCATTCCTGACGTACCCATACAACTCCTTCAGCGGGGACATTCCCGGCTTTGAAGCCACCCGAACCCGGGAGTCTCCTCCCGGAGTAAGCGACCTCCTCATTGTTTCCATGTCTCGAAAAAGGTTGCAGCAGCGATCCGAAATGCTCATATTGTGATTTGATGGGCCCCTCATTGAGCAGAGGCGGGGATGATCCCTTCGCAATAATAATGACAACGCCCTTCGCAAGGCATAGAGAAAAGTTTCGTTTTTCCGCCTTACCCGTAGTAGCATATGCAGGGCTCCACGTGAGCCGGGAAGCAAAGGACAAGAAAAAAGGAGGTGAACCAAATGAAGAAGGCACTCGTCATACTGATCGCATTACTCATAACCGTAGTCTTTGTCTCACCTGGATTTACACAGGAAACCACGACCCCGCCATCCTCTGCCCCGGACAGTGTCACTGTTCCCGAGAAAGCAGCACCCGAGCAGAAGGCCAAAAAGACGAAGAAGAAGAAGAAAACCAAAAAGATGAAGGTCAAGAAAGCAAAGAAGGCAAAGAAGGCTCCGGCAGCGTCAACCGGATCGCCTGATTAATGGTAACAGGGGGGGCTTATGGCCCCCTCTGGATCTCGCTTTCCGATTTAATCCGGAGAAGCCCGTCAGAAAACAGCAGACCCACATTTTTCGCTGATCCCGGATTATAGGGGGCAAATCTATCTCCTTGGCCCGCGCCATACTCAACCCTCTCAACCGGATTTGCACCCCACCCCCATTTCTGCTATTCTATTGATTATTTCCTATCTCATCGAATCCGAGAGACATCGTGCCAATGCAAAGTTTTTATGACCTTACGCTGCCCGAGCTGGAGAAGGTGATCGGGGCCCTCGGGAACGAGAAGTTCCGGGCCCGCCAGCTTTATAACTGGATTTATAACCGGGGGGTACTCGATTTTTCGGAGATGACAAATATCTCCAAATCCCTTCGCGGGGTCTTCTCGGACATGTTCTCCACCTCCACTCCTGTCATTAGCGATACCCTCGAATCGGAGGACGGCTCCATCAAGTTCGGCCTTCTGACCGAAGACGGGAGCCTGATCGAGAGCGTCTTCATGCCTGAAGAGGGGCGAAATACCTTGTGCGTCTCGAGCCAGATCGGCTGCCGCATGGGGTGCCGGTTCTGCGTAACCGGGAAGATCGGCTTCAGGCGGAACCTCTCCGCCTCGGAAATCGTGGGCCAGATCATGGCGGTGCGGCAACACCTCGGGGATATGCGCATTTCCAATATTGTGTTCATGGGCATGGGCGAGCCCATCGATAACCTGGACAACGTGCTCGTCTCCCTCGACATCATCAAGAACTCCCTGGGCCTCGATTTTTCCCACCGGAAGGTGACCATCTCCTCCGTAGGACTCATCGGAGGGCTCCAGTCGATCCAGACGAAGGTGGCGAGCCTCGCCATCTCCCTTAACGCGGCGAACGACGAGAAGAGGACCTACCTCATGCCCATAAACCGGATGTACCCCATCCGGGAGATCATCAGGTTCGTGAAGGAGTTCAAGGCGAGCGGACGGGTGCGGATCACTTTCGAATACGTGCTGTTAAAAGGGGTCAACGATTCTCTGGAAGACGCGAAAGAGCTCGCGGAGCTTCTGAAAGGCGTAAAGTGCAAGGTGAACCTCATCCCCTGCAACGAATCCCCCTATATCGAGTTCAAAACCCCTTCACCCGAAACAATCGAGCGGTTCCAGGCTTACCTCCATGAGAAGCGCTTCATCACCATCATACGGGACTCCCGGGGAAAAGACGTTTCCGGGGCCTGCGGCCAGCTCGGCATGAAATATCTCGAGGAGTGCGCCCCATGAAAGGCAGATTGCCTGCATACAGGGATTCCTTTTACTGCGGCACCGAACGGCCGGAAGGACTCCAGCTTACCCTTACCTATGACGATCACCTTGTCCTATGCGACCTCAACCTGGACCGCCGGTTCGACGGGTACAGGAACGTGGTCCACGGCGGCATGATCTTCGGCATCCTCGATGTGATGATCTGGTCCGTGATCTTCATGGAGACGAAAAAGATCTGCATGACGAGAAAAACAGAGTCGGAGTTCGTGAAACCCGTGATGTGCAACACCCTCCACAAGGCCAAGGCCCGGTACCTCTACACGGAGGACAGGGACTTCCACGCCGAGGCATGGATCGAGACGACCGGCGGCGAGATGTGCGCCCGGGTCGATGCCCTCTTCCGCGAGGCAAAGGGCCTGCCCCTCGGGCAGTTCATTGAGCGCTTCGATTTCTCCGTGGCCGACCCCTCGATAAAAGACCATTTTTATTCGATACTTCAGGCCCCCTGAACGGACATCCCGCGGGACGGGAAAATTGACAGAGGGGAGCCAACTCTGGTACATTTCCCCATGCCCGTACACCACCACCTGCCGAAAGAAGGGATGCTCTACCAGAGGGACCAGTACGCCAAAGGCGGACCCGGACGCTGGTATTGGGACTTCCGGGACAATATCGTCTTCTCCCAAATCCTGCCCCGCCACACGCGCATTGTCGATATAGGCTGCGGAGAGGGCATCGCCCTCGAGAAGCTTGTCTCCCTTTTCCCCGGAAAAGAAGTGGTCGGCGTGGACCTCGAAGAGGAGAACATCGATATCTGCACGAAATTCGGGTTGACCGCGATCCGCTCGAACGTCTATGACCTCGCCATACCCTCGGGCCGCTTCGATGCGGCAATATGCATCGATGTGCTCGAACACCTCGCGAAGCCCGCCGAAGGGGTGGCCGAGCTCTACAGGGTCTTAAGCCCCGGGGGCCGCCTCATCATCGTCATACCCCACGACCGGAATTTCCTCCTCTCCCGCCTTGCCCTCGGCATGATCAAGGAAGCCTTCTACGACGCGGGACACGAGCGGCAGTGGAAGCCCCGGCAGGTGACCGCCTTGCTTACGGAAACCGGGTTCGAGGTAAGGAAGGGAAAGAGCATACCCTTTCTTTTCTGGCAGACGAGCCTCCACCACGTGGTAATAGCGGATAAAGGGAATTAGGCGATGGCGGCACTATGAAGATCACGAAACGGGCGCAGGAGATTACCCCCTTCTATGTAATGGAGCTTCTCGAGAAGGCAAAGGAGATGGAAGCCAGGGGCGAGGACATCGTCCATATGGAGGTGGGGGAGCCCGATTTCCCGAGTCCTCTTTCGGTCAAGGAAGAGGCGGTAAAAGCGATACGGGAGAACAGGACGTTCTACACCCACAGCCTGGGACTCAGGGAACTCCGGGAGAAGATCGCCGGATCTTACCGTAAATCGCATGGGGTCAACATCTCCCCCGACAGGATAATCATCACCAACGGGACCTCGGGAGCCTTTATGCTCCTCGCGGCGGTCCTTCTCGAAAGAGGGGACCTGCTGGCCCTCGCCGACCCCGGCTACCCATGCTACAGGAACTTCGCCGTCTTTGCGGATGCCGCCATCATGCCCATCCCCGTGACGGAGGAGACGGGATATATGGTGACGGCGGAGCATTTCCGGGATCTCAGAGAGATGCCCCACGTGGCGGTGGTCTCCAACCCCTCCAATCCTACGGGCGCAATATATGGGCCCGGGGCCCTCGCAGACCTCTACCGCCTCCTCTCCGGCCGCGGGGTGACCCTTATTGTGGACGAGATATACTCCGGTCTCTGGTATGAGGGGCCTATAAAGACGGCCCTTGCCGTATCGGACGGGATCATCGTAGTCAATGGTTTTTCGAAGACCTATGCCATGACGGGCTGGCGCCTCGGATGGATGGTGGTGCCCGAAGAGCTCGTGAGGCCCGCCCAGAAGGTTGCCCAGAACGTCTTTATCTCTCCCCCCTCCATCTCGCAATTTGCGGCGCTCCACGCCTTCGATGCGGGCGATGAGCTCGAGACGATGAGGAGGACTTATTGGCAGAGGCGGGATTTCATACTCCCGAGGCTCAAGGACCTCGGATTCCGCATCCCCCTCGATCCCGAAGGGGCCTTTTACGTGTACGCAGGCATCGAGAGGTGGGGACTCGACAGTATGGAGTTCGTCGAAAGGGCGCTCGCAGAGGCCAAGACCGCCATAACCCCTGGATATGATTTCGGTTCCTTCCGCGCGGGCTCTCATGTGCGCTTCTCCTATGCAAACAGCCTGGACCGGCTCAAAGAGGGATGCGACCGGCTGGAGGCATGGCTCCGGACTTTATAGTTGGATCATTCTGCAATCATTCCGAAGGGCAAGGGCGCGGGCCTTCCTGAAAGGCCAATTGTACTATTGACAAACCCCGGCCGCTCTTCTATAAATATACACAATTTAAGTCTCCGGTCGTCGCAATGAAGGATGAAAATAGGATTTCACTCAAGGCTCCCATAAAGATAGGCATCGGTCTTCTCGCCCTGCTCCTTTTACTCAATTCCGTCTTTCTTTACCTTCTTGTAAAAGAAAGGAAGAGAACCCACGACCTTGTCAGGGCCGTGAACCAGACCAACGAGAAAGTGAGCCGGCTGCGGGAGGCCCTCAATAAAACTCCCCAGGGAAGCGCGCTGCTCGCATCGTTAACGGCCCCGGAGCGCGAGAAGAAAGCGCCCGCCCCTGCCCCTGAAAAATCATCGGTGGAGACGGTCCGCGCAAAACCAGTCGAGGCCCTCCCGGAGAAGGCGGTCCCATCCGCCCCGCTGCCGGGGAAGAAGACCGCTCCCGTAGAAGAAGCCAAAAAGACCCCGCCAATGGAAGAAGCGAAGAAGACCGCTTCGCTGCCGGAAGCCAAAAAGACCGTTTCCCTCGAAGAGGTAAAGGCGGCGACCCCGCCCCTTGAAAGGGCCGTGAAGCTCGCGATTCCCTCCAATTCGATACCTGCGCCTCTTTTAGTCGCGGACCAGGGCGAATACCTGCTCATATGCGAGAAGGATGCGAGGGCGCTCCACGTGTTGCGCTCCGGCAGCGGCAGATTCACCCTTGTCAAATCTTATCCCTGTATCCTGGGGGCAAATAACGGCGACAAAAAGAAGGCGGGAGATTTCGCGACTCCGAAGGGCATCTATTTCATGGTCCGCTATACCCCCGGCAATAAGCTTCCCGGCGATTACGGCACCGGCGCTTTTGTGCTCAACTATCCGAACCTCATGGACCGCAAGGAAGGCAGGAACGGGAACGGCATTTGGCTCCACGGCCACAACGATAAGAAAAACCTTACCGACCTCCTCAATACGAAGGGCTGCATCGTGGTTACCAACGACGTGCTCAAAGAGCTGGCAGGGATCATAAAACCCCAGGGCACCCCGATTGCAATCGTCGACACCCTCCAGTTCACGGAGCATCAAAAATGGCAGGCCGCATCGGAAGAGATCAGGGGCTTCGTGAGCGCATGGAGGCATGCATGGGAGAGCATCAATACAAAAAAATATTTGAGCTTCTATGCCCCGGATTTCGTCAACAGCGAGGGGATGAACTATGAAACCTTCAGGAAACATAAGGAAAAGGTAAACAGCAACAAAAAATCGATCCACATAAAAGTGGAGCATATCGCTGCCCTCATGGCCCAGGACAAGGACGCGAGGTTTGCGGTGGTGAGGTTCGACCAAAAGTACCAATCAAACAACTTCAAGAGTGACAGCAAAAAACTCCTCTATCTCCGCAAAGGAAAACAAGGCTGGCAGATCATAGGCGAGTCGGTATTTTAGGGTGCCGGATAGAGACCTCAATTTGTAACTACCTTATTTAATTAATCATCGTCCCATCTTTCGGGCCGGCTCGTCCGCAACCGCGACGGTCACAGGCGGCGATCCCCTGAAATCCTGCTAGCGCAAAAGGTAAAGTTACGATTTTTCTTGACAAATGAAGCTTAAGTTCCTGATAATAATGATATTCTATTGGAGAGGACCACGAGATGATTAAGCTGAAGGCCCCCGCGATGGCGGTAGCCTGTAAAAAATCATGTCCCGGGGCCGCTTTACAGGGATTCCATACCAGATCATCTTGTAATGGTCCGGGGTCGCGCAAAAAAATGAAAAGGTTAAGGTGGAAATGAACAGGATGCTCCATGCAGGTTTATTTCTTTGCATTTCTATTCTCTTCGCGTGCTTTGTGGGGGGATGCGGGGTCCGCACCCAGGAAATGAAGGTGGACGGCACGGTGAAGGTAATCGACGAGATCAGCGATACGGAAAAGTCGAAGATCCGTATGAGCATTATTAAAAATATCCGCGAAGGGCTGAGCCTCTACAGGCTTTCTCCCGGGGACGTGCTCGAGATCATGTACCACCTTTCCCTTACCGCCGAGGCCCAGGACTACCGGGTCGGCGTGAACGATGAGCTGAACGTCGACTTCTTCTATCAGCCGGGGTTCAACAGGACCGTCGTGGTACGCCCTGACGGCAAGATCACCCTCCCCATCAAGGGGGACTTCGCCGCGGCCGGGCTCAAACCCCTGGAGCTCGCATCGTCGATCAGCGAGACCTACGGAGATATCCTCAATAAACCGACAATCACCGTCACGGTGAATAAATATTCGTCGAAGATTACGGAGCTTCAAAAGGCCATAACCAATGCGCCCAGGGGCCAGGCAAAGCTCGTGACCGTAGGCCCTGACGGCAATATATATCTCCCCCTCCTGAGGGGAATGAAGGCCGCGGGCAGAACGATCGACGAGCTGAAAGACGCCATCGTGCTGGAATACAGGCATGATTTCAATAACCTGAATGTTTCCGTCCTCATCGAAACCCTCGCGGGAAACCGTACATTCGTTTTTGGAGAGGTCCAAAGGCCGGGCCCTCTCGTGATGGCGAAACCGATGACGGTGTTGCAGGCGATTGCCATGGTGGGAGGGGTCCTTACCACGGGGTCCTTGGGCAAAGTAAAGATCCTTTACTGGGATGACAAGAACCAGCCCGTGATCCGGACCGTCAACCTCAAAAATGCGATGCACAGCCTGAGGGTGGAAGAAGATATAATAGTCCCGAACAACAGCGTTATTTTCGTGCCGAGGACCGCGATTGCGGAGGCGGACCGCTTCGTGGACCAGTACATCAAGCAGCTTTTCCTCTGGCAGGGAGAGAGCTTCGCCTTAACATACGGCGTGTACAACGCACCTACCGTTGTCAGATGATGAAGATCAGCACGTATGGGGCCGATACAACTATCATAGGGGGATAAGGCCATGGCAGGGGAAAAAAGACTCATCACAACGAGAGACATACTCAACACCTTTTTCAAGAATAAGGTGATCATTTCGATCGTCCTTCTTGCCGCTCTCGGAGGTGCCCTCATTTACTGCGCCTTCACCTCGCCGCGTTACAGGGCGGAAACTAAAATCCTGATCAAAATGGGGAAAGCCCAGATCTCGGGCATGCAACAGTTTCCCCCGGAGCAGTTCAACATGGTCTTCCAGGAGAGGAGCCAGAACATCAGGAACGAGATGGAGCTTCTGAAAGGCGAATACCTTACCGAAAAAGTCGTGTCGAGGCTCAAGGATCAGATGAACGGCCCGGGATTCCGGAAAAGCTACTACGAGAGCGCCAAAGAGGAAGTGCGCAATTTCCTCTTCCGATATGGAATCGTACAGAAACCCGCTTCGACTGAAAAGAATATGGTCGGCGTCTTTTTGAAGGCCCTGGGCGTCACATATCTTGAAGATACGGATATGATACGGTTGACTTTCGACTGGACCGATCCGCAAATCGCCGCCATGGTAGCAAATGCCTATGCCGATGAGTATGTGACCCAGCACACGAAGGTGTATGAGACGCAGCGCTCCTATCGTTTTTATATCGATCAGATCGAATTATTCGAAAAGAAGCTGAGGGACGCGGAAGACGAGCTCCAGGGCTTCATCTCGAAATCAAATCTCGCCAACATCGAGCTGCAGAAAGAGATATTGCTGAGAAATATCGGCGACCTCAATAATCGTTTGAACCTCGTAATGGTCGACGCGGCACAGGCGCGCACAAAGCTCAAGAAGGTCCAGGAAATGGCCAGGACGCCCGGCGTATGGATCGAGACCCCGGACATCGGAAGCGCCATGCTCGACAAACAGGCCTATCTCAGGACTCTTGACGATTCTTATTTTAAGCTCAAGATCGATCGCGAGCGGCTCCTCAAGAACTATACGACTGCCGCGAATGAAGTGAAGGCCATCGACCTTCAGCTCGGCAACCTTCGGAGTCAGAAAGCGGAAAGTTTGACGAACATAGTCAACATGGAGCTTGCCCTTGCGGAAAATAAGAGGACCAGCCTTCAGCGTGAAATTTCCGAGGAAACGAAGAAACTTGACAGCGTGACCGCAAAGACCCTCACCCTGAAACAACTTCAGAGGACGAGGGACCTCGTGGAAGGCAACTACCAGATCTATAAAAAGAAGGCAGAGGACCTGAGGATATCGGACGACCTCGACGCCAGAAGGATTTCAAGCGTCAAGATCGCGACCCCCGCTATCCCGCCTCTCACACCCGCCTACCCGAGGAAGGGGATTATTATCGGGATGGCCGCATTCCTGGGACTCTTCTTCGGTTTCGGGTTTGCCGCGATCCGGGAATTCTTCGACCATACGTTCAAAGACGAGGATAATGTACTCACGAACCTCGGCGTGCCCATGCTTCTTTCGGTGCCTTTTAGCGGGCGCAGGGAAAGACGCTCGATCATAGACGATCTGGTCGCCATGGGAGACCGCATGAGGGGCAGGATCCGTACGGGGGTTCCGGCTCCCGTGGACGCCCACTCCAATATGAGCATGAGAAGCACGAGCGGGAGCTGGATATCCGTATTGTCCCTGAGTGCGCTGAGTCTCTGCATCTACTTTTCCGTGAACGGCTCCCCGTCCGACCAGTGGAATAACAAGCCTACCGCGTCAGAGCGCTACCTCGCCCAGGTGGTTACCGCGCCGAAGGCGGGCAGCGGTCATGAAGACCCTAGTGCGGGCGCCGGCATTGGCGATTCCCACAAAACACTTCTTGAGGCCCTTCCTTCAGATCCTGCCCGCGAAGAGCTCACGGCTGAGGCGGGACGGAGTAAAGCTGCCCCATCTGCAATCAGATCGGGAGAGGAGGCCTCTCCCTCCGTAGGGCGAAGGACCGAGCCGGCGACACAGGAAAAGAAGAAGCCGGTTGCGATCGAGCACACCGTGACCCGCGGGCAGACTTTGGTCGGCGTCCTGAGAGATGTGTTTTCAGTGCCCGATGATTTTATTTTCAATGAAGCAATAGAGCGTGTCAGGGCCGCAAACCCGGGAATAGGCGCCAACCTCTGGGTCGGGCAGAAGATATTGATACCGGAAGAGGTGGCTGAAAAAGGAAAGACGATCCGCAAGGGGAGCTGACAGGGAAATTGCGCTCCTTTTCTCATAGGAGGTTCGAATGGACAGGTATAAAACGAAGGAAGAACCATGATAGATAAACAAGAACTTTCCGATGAATCGGGTTATTATGGCGGTCCCCACGGTTTTCCGCCCGCCCTTCGCCTTATGCCCGGCCTATTCGACCATTTTTACCGGGTCACGTGGGACCTGCTCTCAGTCCCCAAGAAAACGAGAAAAGGCAGAAAAGGAAATTGCGCCATGGTGGTCGCATCATGCAACCGCCGCGAAGGCGCGTCGACCATAGCGCTCAATATCGCGAGTGCCTTCTCCAGCAGCTCGATGAAAAGCGTGGTCCTTATCGATGGAAACCTCCGGAACCCCGTGCTCCATGAGTATTTCGGGTGCGACAGGGAATACGGCCTCTCGGAGCTCGTCATGGAAGAGATATCCCTGAAAGCGGGCGTGGTCGAGGTCAGGCCGGAAAGGTTCTATTTCATTCCCGCGGGACGAAAAGTCCAAAATCCCATACTACTCTTTGAAACCCCTGAATTCATAAGGCTTCTTGATGAGCTGAGGGATATCCACGATCTCATCATCTTTGATTCCGCCCCCCTGACTCAATATCCGGAGACGCCCATTCTTGCGAGCCATGTGGACGGAGTCGTGATGGTGGTAGAAGCCGAGGGTACGAGATGGGAAGTGGCCTCGGCCGCAAAGCATAACCTCGAGACCGCCAACGCGAACATTTTCGGGGCCATTCTGAACAAACGAGAATACTATATTCCCCGCGCTGTCTATAATCTCCTGTAGCCCTTCGGGCCATGAGGCGCAAAGGGCAAGGCACCGATGTATCCCGCTTATCGTAAAGAATCATACGCCAGGATAGTACTCCCCTTTATTCTAGGGATAGGGGCTGCCGCTACCGCTATTTTTCTCGACGAGCTGAAGGTGAAAACCATCCTCGCCCTCCTGGCGGCCCTGGCGTTTCTTGTGGGGGTACTCTATTTTGCGAGCCGGAAGAACCTCACCTCCATCGCCATAATATTCCTCGGCCTGGGCATCCCCTTTAACCTCGACATCAACCTTCTCTATCGTGAGTACGTGGGGGTGACGAGCATCGACATAGGGCTGAGCCTCCTCTCCGCCCTTCTCTTATATGTACTTTTCCTGTACGAGCATTATACCAAGAGGACGACGGAGCCGACATTCAGGTATAACCGCACCCTCCTGTGGGCCCCCATTATTTACATCCTGAGCGGCATGCTCAGTTTCGCCAACGCGGCTTCCCCGGAGCTCAGCCTGCTGGAGTTGGCCCGCCTGGGATCGCTCCTCATAATCTTTTTTATCGTGATGAACCTGAAGGACAGGTCCCAGGTAGATACATTCCTGCTGACCCTGTCGGCTGGCGTGGTCATTGAAACGGCAATTGCCATGTACCAGTATTACACCGGCCACACCCTCGGTCTCTCCGCCCTGGGAGAAAGGGAGCTGGGAACCCTCGAGGTGTGGTATGCAGGCAGCCGGGCCAGTGGGACCATCGGCCATGCGAATATCCTCGCCTATTATTTCGAAATACTCATACCCCTCATGTTCGCCATGTTTCTGGGCGAGGAGAGGCCTCTGCGCAAGATATGGTACTCCTTCGTGACTATCGTGGGTCTGGTGGGCATCATGACCACCCTGTCCCGTGGCGGATGGATGTCCCTGCCCCTGCCCCTTGCCCTCGTCTTCTTCTGCCTCATAAGGAAGAAGATCACCCAGAGCAAGACCCTCGTGGGGCTTTTCTTCGTGGGAATGATCTTTTGCGGTCTCGGCATACTCGCCTATCCCACGGTCCAGAAGCGCCTGACCTATGAAGATTTTGGCTCCGCGGCCACAAGGGCGCCGCTCAACAAGGCGGCCTTGTCCATCGTGAGGCAGTTCCCGGTTTTCGGGGTGGGGCTCAACAATCTTGCCAAGGTCTTCAAAACCTACGATACCACCGGTGGTTCCAGTCTGTTCAGGACCTCGACCCACGTGGTCCACAACCTCTATCTTGCCGTCTGGGCCGAGACGGGCACCGTCGGCCTCATCGCGTTTTTGTGGATGTTTATTGCCGCATTGGTGATCGCCTTCAAAGTGATGCTGAGGGCCCCTCCCTGGCAACAGGCGATTGCAGTGGGAGCAGCCGCGGGCCTGATTGCCCAGCTGATCCATGGCTCCGCCGATCCCGGGTTCAGGATCCTGATGAATGTGTCAACCCTCGTCTATTCCATGTTCGGCCTCATAGGAGCCATGAGCATCCTCAGGAGAAAGGAAGAGAGCCCTGGTCTTTAGGCCTTTCCCCGATACCGCGCCCGGCCTCCGCCATTGGGGACCTGCTGTGGTGCGTCCTCTCCCCGCTTAAGCGCAATCCCGCGAACTTACCTGTGAGAAATGATTTCCTTAAGCTCTCGATAATAATAGTTACCTGGAACACCGAGAATTTTGTTGCCGACTGCCTCGCCTCCGTTACGCGGGATGATGTGGGGGTACCCCATGAGATAATCGTGGTGGACAATGCCTCCACCGACGGCACGGCAGCGGCTGTAGCGCAGTTCGGGGGAGTACGGTTCATACAAAATGAATCGAACGAGGGGTTCGCGAAGGCAAATAACCGGGCGATCCGGGAGGCGAAAGGGGAATATCTCCTTCTCCTCAACCCGGATACGATAATACCCGATCCTGCGATATTCAAGAACTGGATAGCATTCATGGACCGCTCGGCGGATGTGGGTGCGAGCGGTTGTGGTCTCGTCTTTCCCGACGGCAGCCGCCAGGTAGGAGACGCAGGCTTCAAGCCGGGGCTGATCACCGCCTTCAATTTTGCCTTTTTCCTCTCCAGAGTATGGCCTCGCCGATGCAAGGGCCTCTTTCTCAACGGCAACCCGGGCGGCAATGAGCTTGACGTGGACTGGATATGCGGGGCCGATCTCCTCGTGAGAAGGTCCATACTGCCCGTCACGGGTCTTCTGAACGAAGGGATCTTCATGTATGCCGAGGATGTGGAGTGGGGCTGCCGCATCAGGTCTTTCGGGTACCGGATTTGTTATCTGCCTCGCCTTAAGATCGTGCATCTCCAGGGCGGGAGTGCGGACCGTGGTGTTGAGGAGCGTATTTCCCCGGTCTGGCTCGAAAATCTTCGCAGGCTGTACCGAACGTACCACGGGGGCCATACCGCCTTTCTCTTCGACGTTATCCTCGCCTGGGGATACCTGGGCAGATTCCTGCTTTACCGCCTCCATAACCTGAGACAGGGGAGAGATATGAGCAGGAGGAAAGCACGGATGATGGGCGCCTATGCCGGATACCTCCTCACCCACATGTTCCGCCATCCCGCCGATAGCGCCTTTTTCAAAAAGGAATGAAGGGGAGCGTAGGCGGTCTTTCTTTGAGCCGGATTGCCGGGCCGGCCGTGAAGGGAAGGCCCATGCACCCGCCTCACCCGAAGGTCACACTCCTGATGCGCGCACGGGGAGCGGAAGAAAACCGCACCGACGGCGGCTCTTACGTTTTTCCCCTCTTATCCGATAAATAAAACAGAGAAAGAATGCATATGAGGATAGGGATCGATTTTCATCTGGCGGAGAGAGAGGGTACGGGAAACTGTACGTATATGAGGAACCTCGTGGAGAGGCTCGTCTCCCTCGACAGAACGAACGCCTATCTCCTCTACGTGACCGATTCCGCGTATGCTTATTACAGGACCTTCGATTCCTATCCCCACGTAAGCCTCCGCTCTTTGGGGGCGGGGTCGCCGCCCGTCAGAATGCTTCGTATGGGCCTTATGACCTATAAGGACCGGATCGACATTCTTCATGCGAATTATTACGGCCCTCCTTTTTTCAGGGGAAAACTTATCCTCACGGTCCATGACCTTTCTTTTCTTGCCATCCCGGAATGTTTCACCGCCTTCGAAAGGGTGAAGGACCAGATCCTTATCCCCCATAATGTGAGACGGGCCTTCAAGGTGATGACCGTCTCCGAATTTTCGAAAGAGGACATCGTCAGGAATTATCATGTGCCGCCCGATCATGTCGAGGTGGGGTATAACGGCGCGGGGCCCCTTTTCAAGCCCCTCGAGGATAGAGAGGCTGCCCGGGCAGTGGTGAAAAGCTACGGGGTCACAGGGGAGTACATACTCTACGTGGGAAGGCTCAATAAGAGGAAGAACTTGAGGAGCCTCGTTGCCGCCTACGGGGCGTTGAAAACGGAAAAAGGAATCCCCCACCAGCTGGTGGTGGGAGGCGTCAGGGATTTCCTGCCCCCTGACGAGATGGAGGAGATCAGCCGTTCACCCTGGAAAAACGAGCTCATTTTCACCGGGTTCCTGCCCGAGGAGCACCTTCCCCTCTTCTACGGCCTTGCAGATGTCTTTGTCTATCCTTCCCTATATGAAGGTTTCGGGCTCCCCTGTCTCGAGGCCATGTCTTCGGGATGTCCGGTAATAAGCTCCGACCTCACCTCCCTGCCGGAAGTGGTGGGAGATGCGGGCATACTCCTCGACCCCCTCGATGTGAAGGGTCTGGGTGACGCGATTTTCCGCGTGGTCTCCAATGACGCGCTAAAATCGGAGATGAGGGCGAAGGGATTTCAACAGGCGAAGAAGTTCGGCTGGGATAAGACCGCGATGAAAATGCTTGAAATCATGAAGGAAGTGTCCCGTGACCATTGAGCGTGAGATCAGGATGATACGCACCGGTTATAATCGCGCCCTCACGTGGGAGAAGGAAGCACACGACCCGCGCACAAAATTCCCGGAGAGAGATAAATAATGTCCGACCGGAATATCCTTGCCACCGTGATCATTCCCACCTATAACCGGGCCGAGATACTCGAAAAATGCCTTGACGCCCTCTCGAAGCAGACCCTTCCCCTCGCGGATTTTCAGGTGATCGTGGCCGACGACGGATCCGGGGACGATACAGGCCAAAGGGCGAGACGCTTTCAGGAGGAGGTGTTTCCCAACCTGCTCTACCTCCGTCAGCCGAACAGCGGCCAGAATGCCGCCCGCAATAATGCGATCCGCCACGCGGCCGGACCGATACTCTTCTTTTTCAACGACGATACCGTGGCGACCCCGGGGGTACTGGAGACCCATCTCGCGTGCCATAGGGAATATCCGGCCGAAAATGTGGCGGTCCTCGGGAGGATCACCATGTCACCCGATATGCCGCCCTCTTTATTCGCCAAATTGCACCTCGATACCGCCTTTGACCTGTGGAAGGGCCGTACGGAGCTGGACTGGCACGCCTTCTTCACGTGCAATATATCGGTAAAGAAGACATTTCTCGAGAAATACGGCCTTTTTGACGAGAGTCTCCGCTACAACGACGATGTCGAGCTGGCCGAGAGGCTGTCCCACCACGGTCTCAGGATCATGTACAAGCCGGAGGCGCTCGGCTACCACTACCACCACCTCACGGAGACGTCCTATCTCGAGCTTGGGAAACTGAGCGGGAAAACACTCGCCCTTTGGTACAAGAAATCGCCCCACCTGAAGGACGAGCTCGCCTCCGTCGGTTTTTATCTCGGGCTGCCGGCGAAGAAAAGGCTTAAATACCTGGCCGCGGGCATCCTGGTCAACAGAAGGACCATTCCTTTGATGCTGTTTCTTGCGCGGCGGCTCTCAAAGTCAGACGAAAATCTATCCCTCATGTTCTACAGGAAGATATATAAAGCTCTGGAGCGGGAGAATATACGACATGAAATGCGCCGCAAATAAGAAGAACAATAAGACGAGTACGAAACTGGCCCTCTATGGAGGGACCCCTGCCCGTCGAAAAGGGAAGTTCCTCGTCTTCGGGGCGCCCCTCATCGAAAAATCGGAGATCAACCGGGTGGTCGCCTGCCTGAAAAGCCGTTGGATCGGCACGGGGCCCCTGGCCCATCAGTTCGAGGAAGATTTTGCCGCCTACAAGGGAAAGCGCTTCGCCGTGGCGGTCAACTCGTGCACTGCGGCCCTCCATCTCTCCCTGCTGGCGAGCGGAGTAGGGCCGGGCGACGAGGTGATCACCACCACCATGACCTTCTGCGCGACGGTCAATGCCATCATTCACAGCGGCGCCACCCCCGTGCTCGTCGATTGCGATCTCCCATCCATGAATATCTCGCCTTCTCTCATAGAGGAGAAGATCACGGCGAAAACAAAGGCCATCCTCGTCGTCCATTTCGCGGGCCGTTGCTGTGATATGGACCCCATACGGAGGATCGCGAAACGCTATAACCTCATGATCATCGAGGATTGCGCCCATGCGATCGAATCGGAATACAGGGGCGAGAAATCGGGCAGCTTTGGCGATATCGGCTGTTTCAGCTTCTATGTCACCAAAAATATCATTACCGGCGAAGGGGGAATGATCGTGACGGACGACGAGAGGATCGCCTCGACCGTAAAAGTCCTCGGCCTTCACGGCATGAGCAAGGATGCGTGGAAAAGGTTTTCCGACGAGGGGTACAAGCATTACGACGTGGTCTTCGCGGGCTTCAAGTACAATATGCCCGACATAACCGCCGCCATAGGGGTGGAGCAGTTGAAGAGGATCGAGCCCTACTGGGAGAAGCGCAGGGACATATGGGATACCTATAACAGAAGCTTCGCCGACCTCGCCTGTACCGTGCCGGCGCCGGTGGAGGAAGAGACGCGCCACGCCTATCACCTCTACACCCCGCTCATCGATATCGACCGCCTGGGGAGGAGCCGCGACTGGGTGCTCAATGCCCTCACCGCGGAAAACATAGGGACGGGGGTCCATTATATCCCCATCCATCGTCATCCCTACTACCGGAAGACCTATGGCTGGAAAGAGGGCGAGTTCCCGAATGCGGAGCGGATCGGGGACAGGACCATCAGCCTCCCCCTTTCCCCGGCCCTTTCCCCGACAGACGTAGAGGACGTGATCCGGGCATTCCGGAAAGTCATGAGCGAGGCGAATTAAAATGAAGATCGCCGTCGTCTCGATCGTATTTAAAAAAACGCCTCCCGATGGATATGGAGGCATAGAGCGGGTCGTCTATACTCTCGTCGAGGGCCTCGTAAAGGCGGGTCATGATGTCACCCTTTTCGCCATCCCCGGCAGCTACTGCTCGGGAAAGACGGTGGAGGTGCCGGGATACGATCCTTCCAAGGCCCCGAGCGGCATCAGGCGGCCGTCGGATGTCATATCGGAAGAGCCTCTCTGTGCGGCCATGGAGGAGTACCTGAGGGCGAACCCGGTGGACGTGATCCACGACTGGTCTTTTCAGAACCTCTTTGTCCTGAGGCACCCGGAGATCCCTTCCGTGATCTCCACCTGCATTCCCCCGGCGCCCGATTACAGGAGGCAAAACCTGGTGGCATGCAGCGCGGCCCATGCAAGGCAATGCGGAGGCGCCACCCGGTACGTGCAATACGGACTGGAACTGGACAAGTATGACTACAGTTATGATAAAAAGGATTATTTCATCCATATCTCGAAGATTGCGAGATATAAGGCGCAGCACCTCGCGGCCCTGGCCTTCAGAAGAATACCCGAAAAATTGCTGATCGCGGGAAACATTGAAGACAAGCTCTACTATCATACGGTCTTGAAGCCGCTCCTCTGGTTCTCTCCCAATGTCTCCTATATCGGCGAGATACAGGGCACCAACAAATACCTTCGGGATGCACGGGCCCTCATTCAGACGCCCCGTTGGTTTGATGCCTTCCCCCTGGTGGTGCTCGAGGCTTTCGCATCGGGTACCCCGGTGATAGGATTTGCCGAAGGGGGCGTGCCGGAGCAGATTGTGCACGGGGTCAACGGCTTTCTCTGTAATTCCGTCGAGAGCCTGAGGTCCGCGGTCGGTCGGATAGACGAGGTGAGGCCCCAGGACTGCCGGGCTTACGCGGAGGAGCATTTTTCAGACGCCCGCATGGCCCGGGATTATGTCGAGCTCTATACGAGGGTCATGGACGGAGAGGTCTGGTAATCTCTCCCGGATATGAGCACGGCGCGACAATATCTCACCAACCTGATCGCACAATCGGTGGGGCGTTTGTGCACCTTCGGGGTCAATTTCTCCATCTTCGTCCTTATTGCACGGGCGGGAGGGACGGAATTCTTCGGCCGTTACTCCTACGTGATCACATTTCTGAACGTCTTCACCCAATTTGCCGATTTCGGCATGACCTCCGTACTGGGAAAGGATATCGCCCAGGTTCAGGGAGACAAGAAATCCTATTGGGGAAACTTTCTCGTGCTGAAGACCGCGTTCAGCCTGATATCGGTGGCAATTGCGGTCATCGCGGGGTACATGATGAGAAAGGACCTCTTTTTGGTCCTTCTCATCGGCTCCCTTTTTATACCCTTCCTCTCCGCCAGGTTTTTCGAGCCTGTCTTCCAGGTGCACAGAAGGCCCTGGCTCTCCATGTACTCGTCCCTTCTCTACGGGGCAGTCTACCTGCTCCTCTCCCTCTTGGCCCTGGGGTTCTCCGGCGACCTTCTCTCCGTCGTCCTCGCGTTCCTGATCGCGAACATAGTGTACGGCGTCTCCGCCTATTATTTTACCTCCAGGCTGATAAAGCCTTCTTTCGTCATCGAGCCGGCACGGATGAAGCAGATATTGGTCCTTGCCGTTCCCCTGGGGGTCTCTGCATTCTTTACGATCGTGAGCGGCAGGGTGCCCATATTCATGCTCGCAGCCATGAAATCCGACTTCGCCGTAGGCATGTTCAATGCTTCCTACCGATTCTTCGAGATATTTGTCATGGCCGGGGCGATTCTCGTGGGCCCCTTTATACCCATACTCTCCGCCAAGGCCATGCATGATCTCGCCTCGCTCAAACGAATATCCGTAATGATTATGGAGCTTGTGGGGATTTTCGGGGTCTCTTTCGCCATACTGATGACCTTCCTGGCCCCCGTCCTGATCAGGACTATCTTCGGTGAGAGCTTTGTTCCCGCGGCCCCGTCCTTAGCCATTCTGATGTGGGCGGGCATGCTCGTCTTCCTGTCGCTCTTCATGTCGGCCGTGGTCCTTTCGATGAGCGTCGTCCACTTTGCATACTGGAATACCGCGGCAGCCGCCGTGATAAGCATTCTCCTCAACTATCTCTGGATTCCGCAGTACAGTTTCGTAGGTTCTGCATGGGCACTGCTCCTGTGCGAGGTATTCTTGAGCTCCACTACCCTGGTCTTTGTGATCCGTCATGTGGGTAACCCTTTCCAGGCAGCTCCGTGGGTGAAGATCGCGGGCGCAAACCTTACCCTTCTGGGGATTCTCTATTTCCGTCCCCTGGGAGACGACCATCTTTTCCTTAACGTGGCCGCAGGCGTGGTGGTCTATGGGGCGCTCATATTCATTTTGAAGGTGTTCCCGTGGAATGCCATTCGCCTTCTCGGTGAAGTTGCGTCCAAGCTCAAGGTGCGTTATGCCTCGTAAAACCGCACGGCTGATGGTTTTGACCAGGAATGTTTTTTCCCTGTTTTACCAGCGGCAGGTGAAATTCACTTTCTCAATGGACCTTCTTGCGGAGTTGTCCCGGAGAGAATGGACGGCGCCGGACGGCTATTCCCTCCGTTCACCTGACCGGGAGGCCGACGCTGAAGCATGGGCGAGCCTTCTCAACTCGGACGGCAATTTCGGTGTCTGGACGGCCGAAAGGATAAGGGAAGAGATTTTCAATCGCCTGGCGACCCCTGATTCCGCCTCGGGGGTATGGTGGGGAAAGGAGCTCACGGGCTGTTTCAGCGCGTGTGACGCATCAGCCAAGGGAAAGAAGATCGGGATGGGCATGTGGTTTATCATCAAGCCCGCTCATCGCGGCAAAGGTCTTTCCTACCCCCTTTGCTTCCGCACCCTCGCCTATTTCGGCCGGGAGCATTATGATGCCGTCTATCTCACCAGCGATCCGTTCCGGTTGGCCGCGCTCAGCTTCTATCTGTCCAACGGGGCGAAACCCGTGTATACTTCTCTATTGAGTCCTCTTCAATGGTGGTATATCCGGATACGGCTCAAAAGATTTAAGATAAGGAATTCCCAATAGGGGCGGGAGAGGAAAGGAATCCCATGGAAAAGCAACTCAGCGAGCTGGAGGGTCTCCTCGGGAATATCTTTAAAGATAAGCCACCCCTGGTCCTCCTCGAAGCGGGATGCGGCTCCATGAGCCACATCCGCATCAGGGGAACGGAGAAAACAGTGGGCATCGACATCTCCGCGCAACGGCTGGAAAGAAACTCTTCTATCCAGGAAAGGATAGTGGGCGATCTTGAAACCTATCCCCTGCCCGAGGCGACTTTTGATGCGGTCATCTGCTGGAACGTGCTGGAGCACCTGTCGAGACCCGAAAAAGCAGTGATGAATTTCACAAAAACCCTGAAAGAACAAGGGGTCCTTATTCTCGCATTCCCGAACCTCCTCTCCGTGAAGGGACTGGTGACCAAGTTCACGCCCTACTGGTTCCACGTCCTATTTTACCGTGTGGTCATGGGCGACCGGGAGGGCGACGGGCAGTTCCCCACCTATGTCCGCCCCTTTATCGAGCCCCGACACCTAAAAAAATTCTTAGAGGCCCAGGGATTTCTTGTAAATTATTTTCGCCTCTACGAGGGACCGGTCCAGAAGAATTGGCGTGATCGTTTCCGGACCGTCGACTTCTTTTTTTCCGGAGCGGGCATGCTTCTAAAACTTCTAAGTCTGGGAAAGGTCGATGCCAATGAAACCGATTGTATCCTCGTGGCAACAAAAGAAGCGGCCCCGGTGCGCCGGGACGCGGTGACGGGAGTGAGACAAAATGTTCAATCCTAAGGGCATCGGCGCCCTGGTTCCGTCTCTCATCTTTATCTCCGGGTTTTTCTCTTTTGCCTTCGGCGGCCAATGCTATGTGGGAAAGGCCTCCTTCGCCGTGGTCCAGCCCTACCTCATCGAACGAGTCTGTTACCTCTATTCCCATGAGTCACGCACCTATAAGCCCGGCATGGAATCGGGGAACGTGGTGGCCCTTCCCAGCGTGGACCTTCATCCGGACCAATTGCACGTGGAGTACCTCAAACTACTGGGGGAAAAGAAATTCAGGGTCCTCGAGCGGAGAACCCCGGTCTTCAACTGCGGATATGACTTAGAGCTGATCAAGCGCAGTCCCGACGAGGCCTTAATGAAATCGGGGCCCCTGCCGGAGTTTAATTGCAGCGGATATATTTACCGAATGGTCCCCCTGAGGCTGGTCAACGAGAATACCTGTTACTGGGCTGCGGAAGCCGTGGTCCGGTGCGAAGAGCAGGTGCCTTTGCCGGATACACCCTTCACTCTTTTTGAAGACGAGCTGAGGGGGCCGGGGGCATCGTCGCAGTGACGATGAAACGCCGCTCCATTTCTTGCATTTTGTTGGGCATGTGCCTTTTTCTCGCCTTTTGCGGAGCGGGCAGACAGGAAACGACTGCGGAGCAGGGCGCCGCTCCCAGGCTCGTGGAGATAGGACCCGTGTCCGACGGGGTACTCGGCCTTACCCTCGAGGCGGGCGCCGTCGATTATGGCATGCAAAAACCCTACTCGCGCGAGTTGGAGGGCTCCCCTTTCCGGGACGAATCGGGCAATACCTGGATAAAACAAGGGGGAAAGACCATAGGCGCCCTCATCTGCAATTCCACGAAAGTGATGACCCTCGACCGGGTCGCGGGGGAAAAGCTCGACACGAGGCTTTCGGACCTTAAAGAGACCTATGTCGTCACCTCATCCGATGACCCCGACTACTCGAGAGGCGTCTCTCCCTCCACGGTATACAGGAAGAGCAAGCCCACCGACCTGGCGAGGGTGGCCGGCGGGTTCGACGCGCCCATGGAGCACCGGCTCTACCTCAGGTTCCCTTCACCGCTGAAAGCCGGGAGAAATTACACGCTTTCCCTCAAAATGCATAATCTCCCCGACCGGAAATTCACCTTCGATCCCCGCGTAATGAGAAGCGAGGCGGTCCATGTGAGCCATATAGGGTTCCGGCCGGACGATCCTTCAAAGGTGGCATTTCTCTCCCTCTGGATGGGAAGCGGTGGACCCATGGATTACAGGGGGGTCAAAAAGTTCTTTCTCCTGGACCAGGGCACGGGAGAGACGGTCTACGAAGGGGACATAAGGCTGTCAAAAGCCGCATCGGAAAAAAATGAAGACGCCTACAACCGGAATTTCAACGGGACCGATGTCTATTCCCTCGATTTCAGCAGCGTGACCAGGACGGGCGCCTACAGGATATACGTGGAGGGCGTGGGCTGCTCCTATGCCTTCAATATCGCCCCGGACGCGTGGGCAAAAGCCTTTTACGTTTCGGCCCGGGGCCTTTATCACCAAAGAAGCGGCATTAAGATAGGTCCGCCTTATACCACCTTTGAACGGCCGAGAAATTTCAATCCCGAAGACGGGGTAAAGGTCTATGAATCAAAGATGCCGCTGATGGAGACGGGCAACGGCCTCAAAGAAGGGAACGACGCCTTTACCTCCCTTCTCCTCGATAAAACGGGACGAACCCTCCCGAACGCCTGGGGCGGCTACTGTGACGCGGGGGACTGGGACCGCCGCATCCAGCACCTTGACGTCGCGCGGCTGCTCATGGACCTCTGGAGCCTCTTTCCTTCCTACTTCGACCGTCTCAAGCTGAATATCCCTACGGATCACCAGGCCCTGCCGGACCTGATGCAGGAGGCCCTCTGGTCGATCGATTTCTTCGGAAGGATTATGACGGAGGACGGCGGCGTGCGGGGCGGCATAGAGTCCGCGGGTCATCCGAAGTATGGAGAGGCGAGCTGGCAGGAGACCCACGACGTCATGTCCTACGCGCCCGATGTCTGGTCGAGCTACAGTTATGCAGGCGCGGCCGCCCGGGCCGCCCATGTGCTGGGAAAGCAGAGCCCCGATCTCGCCCGCCGATACCGGGAGAGCGCGCTGCGTGCCATGACATGGGCGGAGAGGGAGCTGAAAGAGCGTTATAACCTCTCCTATCCTTACCACCAGGTGAAGGACATGAGAAACCTTGCCTCTGCCGAACTTTTCCGTACCACGGGAGACCGCGGATGGCACGACCTTTTTCAGGCAACCACGGTCTTCGGGGCCGGCGGCACTCCCCTTTCAATCCATAAACGCCACGACCAGTCGGAGGCGGCATGGGTCTATCAGGGGACGGACCGGCCGGGAATGAATCCTTCTTTAAAGCGCAATTGTGTGAGCGCCATCATTGCCGACGCGGATGCACGCATCCAGAGCCAGACGAAGACAGGCTACCGCTGGATGAAGGAGCCGTGGAGACCTGCCTTCGCAGGTACTTTTACCGTCCCCGACTCTCTCTCCGTCATACGGGCCCACATTATTACGGGGAAAAAAGAGTATCTTTCCGCCGTGGTGCTCGCGGCCCAGACCGGAGCCGGCGCCAACCCCCTCAACCTCTGTTATACGACCGGAGTGGGCCATGCCTATCCCCGCCACGTGCTCCACATGGATTCGAGGGTCACCCGGCAGGCGCCGCCCCCCGGGCTTACGGTGGAGGGACCCTTAGATGTCGATCATTTGGGAGGACCCCAGAACCCGCTTCACATGTACGCGGGGAACTTCTGTTTTCCCGCGGCCGCGAGCTGGCCGGTGATCGAGAATTACTGGGACGTGTTCTGGTACCCCATGATGTGTGAATTTACCGTGCACCAGACCATCGCTCCCAATGCCTTCGCATGGGGGTATCTCGCTGCCCGGAAGTAGGCGGAAAACGTTATTGCTGCCTGGCGGGCATTTTTTCGTTCCCGCTCAGGAGAAGGGAGAGGACCCTGCTGTGGGGGAAGACATAGAAAATCATGAAAAGCGGACCTGCCAGGCCTGCCGCGAACGTACATGGCACGATCCAGGGCCCCGGCAGTGAAATGGACCTGGCAAGGAGCAGGTAGACCGGAAATATGAAGAAATACTGAAGAAGGTAAAGGGAAAACGAGTAGGTCCCCGCGGTCTCCAATATTTTCCGCGGAAGAAACCTGCTGTAGCAGAAACAGACGGAAAGAGTGAAGATGATGCCCCATAAGGCGTTGCTCAAGGGCAAAAGGAACCACCCGGTTTTCACGAAGAGTATATAACCGGCTGCAAAAAACAGAAGGGCCGCCGGAGGGAGCCATTGCTTCTTCAATAGGGCGAGGAACTGCTCCTGGACCGTGGAAACAAGCATCCCCAGGCAATAGAACATCCCGTAGTGGAGGATCAGGCTCGTTCCGAAAAGGGGGATATCAGGCTCGAACACCTGAGGAATGAGAAGGGCCGCGATTATGAAATAGGGGTTGGCGGCGGCAAGAAGGGGCGTCAGGGCGCGCAGAATGATAATCACATAAAGGAACCAGAGGAAGCGCGCAGGGTTCTGGGCGGGAAAGACGAGGATGTCGAAAAAAAGTCGCGTGGGGACAACCGGACGGACCGCCAGGTGGGGAACGAAATATTTGAGCAGGCTGAAAAGAAGGCTGACGCAAATATAAGGTATGATCAGACCGGGGAGGCTTCTCCCGGTTACCCTGATCCATTCCGACAGGGATCGCGCCTGCCGGTCCTTCAGGGAAAAAAAACCGGAAAGAAAGAAAAATAGAGGCATGTGAAAGGCATAGATGACTGAAAACAAGAGAGGAAATACGGACCTGATCGGTTCGCTATGTCCCAGGGTCACGAGGATTATACCGATGCCACGGCTCACCCGCATTTCCGGTATATATCCGTTTCTTGCCATTTCCGAGTCTATACTTCATTATAAAAGACCGGTATTGTCAAGGAAAAATCGTTTGAAGACCGACTCTTTCGGCCTGAAGGTCGGCGCGGGTAAGGCACTCGATTTCGGGTGCGGCGCGGGCAGGCTCACCCTCGGCCTTTCGCAATATTCCGATCACGCCTGCGGGGCCGATATCGCTCTTTCCATGATAGACCGTAACGCCATTCCTCTTCTTGCCGCGCCCGCGGGAGAGGGGACGCGCAAGCCCGAAAAACCTTGACTTTAAAGGGCCCATAGAGTAAGTATTTCCTATCGTTCCGCACGTTCGTGAAGGGGAAATTTGAAAAAAGAAAATAAGAGTCGCCCATTGAAGGTTGCCATAATAGGTACCCGCGGCATTCCGGCATGTTACGGAGGATTCGAGACTTTTGCGGAGGAGCTTTCCTTGCGTCTGGTCGAACGGGGCCACGAAGTGACCGTCTACGGGCGGTCGAACATCATACATTACCCGGAGCCCTTTTATAAGGGTGTTCGGCTCGTGATCCTTCCCACCATCAGCCACAAGTATTTCGATACCGTGGTCCATACCTTCATCTCCATGCTCCATGCCATGTTCAGGGATTACCAGGTGATCCTCCTGTGCAATGCGGCGAACAGCCTCTTTTCCTTTATCCCCCGTCTGACGGGAAAGAAAGTACTCATAAACGTGGACGGGATTGAGCGGATGAGGGCGAAATGGAATGCCGTCGGCAAGCTCTGGTACCGGATGGGAGAGATAGGGGCGTGCATTTTTCCCAATGTGGCAATTTCGGATGCCTTGGTGATCGAGCATTACTATAAAGAGACCTACGGGAAAGATACGGTCTTCATTCCCTATGGGGCAGAGACGGAGAAGGCCCGTACCAGGGCGGCTCTCGACGCCTTCGGCCTTGTCCCCGAGGACTATTTCCTCTACGTGAGCAGGCTCGAGCCTGAGAATAATGCCCATCTCGTGATCAAGGCCTTTGAGAAGGTCAAGACGGAGAAGAAGCTGGTCATCGTGGGGGACGCCCCCTACAGCGAGGAGTATATCAAGAACCTCAAATCGACGAGGGACCCGAGGATCATATTCACCGGCTTTGTCTTCGGCGACGGCTATAAGGAGCTTCAGTCACACGCCTACGTCTATATCCACGCCACCTCCGTCGGGGGGACCCATCCCGCCCTCATCGAATCGATGGGCTTCGGCAATTGCGTGATCGTCAACGGAACGCCCGAGAACAGGGAAGTGGTAAGGGATGCAGCCGTCATTTTTGACGAAAACAGCGAGACGAGCCTTCAGGAAAAACTTCAGATGGCGACGGACGGCGGGATCTCGGTGACGGAGTATCGGGAGAAGGCTCGAAAAATGATCGAGGAAAATTACACATGGGACAAGGTGACCACGTCCTATGAGGAGCTTTTCAGAAAAACGCTAGGCAAGGGAAAAAGGAAATAGCTAACCGTCTATGATACGAGAGCACGAGCGATATTTCTCCCCCATCATCTTTTTTTTCGATTGCCTCTTCATTATCCTCTCCTATGTCCTCTCCGTCTCCCTTTACATGAAGCTCCTCCATGCGCTCCATCCCTACGTGCGCTTCGGAATAATAGGGGCCAGTTCTATCTATTGGGACAGGTATCTCCTGACCCTGCCTTTCTTTTTTATGATCTTTGTCTTTTTTTACCAGTTCTGGTACCGCCACCGGGTGCTCCAGGCGAAAAAGATCAAAACTATGGCGCTTCAGACGGCGATCCCCTGCCTCTTTACGGGACTCATTTTCATGGCCTTCGTCCTGGTCAACTATTCCTTCAGAGAAGATATTTGGCTCGTTTTTGCCTTTGTCTTTTTCTCGTGGGTGTTCCTTATGATGGACAGGCTCCTCGTGCTGCTCTACATAAGAATGGAGCAGAAGAAGGGCAGGTACACGAAGTATCTTCTCATCGCGGGGACCGGTGAGCGGGCCGTGAAGGCGGCAGGTCTTTTCGAGGGAAACCCGGGTTGGGGGTTCGAGGTGCTGGGGTTCCTCACCAATGAAAAGACGGAGGTGGGCCGGGAGATCTCACATTATAAGGTCCTGGGTCTCGTGGACGACCTGCCCCAGATCCTCGAAAAAAACGTGGTCGACACGATCTTTTTCACCGGCGGGACGGACAGCACCACCCAGATACGGAACCTCGCGAACCGTTGCGAGATGATCGGGATCGATTTCGTTCTCGATGTCTCCACCCTGCTCGCCAAGACAATCGGCGTCTCCGCCGAACCCCTCCAGGACATGTCGACGATCCTGTTCAAGCCCCTGCCTTACAGCCCGGAGAAGCTGTTTCTCAAAAGGGTATTTGACGTAACCGTCTCGGGGATCCTGATTGCGCTCTGCACCCCCTTCTGGATCATCATCCCCCTGCTGATCAAACGGGATTCCCCGGGCCCCGCGCTCTACATCCAGGACAGGATCGGCAAGCACGGCAGGCCTTTCAAGATGTTTAAATTCCGCACCATGGTGAGCGGTGCGGACAAGATGCTCGAGAAGGTGATGCACCTTAACGAGATGGATGGGCCTGTCTTCAAGATCAAGGAAGACCCGCGCCATACGAGAATCGGAAAGCTCCTGAGGAGCACGAGCCTCGACGAGCTCCCCCAGCTGTTCAATGTCTTCTTCGGCACCATGAGTCTTGTGGGACCGAGGCCGCCAATCCTCAAGGAAGTCCTCCAATACAGGCCATGGCAGCGAAAGAGGCTTTCCGTGACCCAGGGCGTGACGTGTCTGTGGCAGGTGAGCGGGAGGAATGAGATAAAATTTGACGAATGGATGAAGCTGGATCTTCAGTATATTGAGAACTGGTCTTTGACTCTCGATTTCAAAATCATATTGATGACTGTGAAGGCCGTGTTATCGAGAAAAGGGGCGGCCTGATGGTCCCGGATCTCGCAAGGGGGTTAGGATGAGTTTCTTCAAACGGGTATTCTCCTTCGGAAAAGACGAAGAATACGACGAGGCGATACGTCTTTTCAATAAACACCAGTACAAGGAGGCGATAGAGAAGTTCGAGGAGATCCTCAAGCGGAAAACCTCGACTACGAGCCTCCATCATAACCTGTCCCGCGTCTATCTGAGCCAGGCCCATCGGAACCTGGGGATCATCTCTTTTGCCATGGGAAACTTCTCCATTGCCCTCCATGAGTTCCAGAAGGCGCTCCAGTTCAACCCCGATTATACGGAGCTCTATCATTTCATCGGAGTGGCGCAAAATAACCTCGGCGACTTCGAAGGCGCCATCAAGAGCTTCACCGCGCTCCTCGATATCGAGCCTTCCAACCTCCCCACCAGGCTGAAGCTCGGGGTGGCCTTCCATAACCTCGGCATGTGGGACAAGGTGATCTCCCTTTACCGGAAGATCCTGAAGCATAACCCCGAATATGCGGATATCCACTACCGCCTCGGCCTTGCCTACCTGGGACGGGGTTCTATGAACGATGCCATCGATTCCTTCGAGAACGCCCTGGCAATTAATCCGAATTACCTCCAGGCCAGGATCAAGGCATCTCTGAGCTATGCCTACCTCGGAAAATATGACGAGGCCCTGACGGAGCTGACCGCGGTCGAGGAGAAATTCCCCACCTATGCGGATATCCAATACTATCTCGGCATCCTCTATACGGGCTGCGACGAGCCGGAGCAGGCGATCGCCCATTTCAAGCGCGCCCTTGAGATCAACCCCACCTATAAAAACGCAAAGGCGAAGCTCGGTTTTCTCTATTGTCACCTCGGGCGCGTATCGGAGGGCATCAAGGAGCTTGAGGGCGCCCGTAAGATCGATCCCCAGGACCATGACCTGAAGATGACGATCAATGCCCTGAAGTCGACAAAGGGCCCGGAGCGTGAAAGGGAGGGGGAGTTCTCGGGCATCCTCAACACGGTCCTGGGCGGCGAGCGGCAGATCGCCCAGACCATGCACGAATTCATCAAGCATATCGAGATCGGTCCCGATGTGTCGGAGATCGTCTCCATAATCATGAGCGTCTCAGAGGAGGACAGCTCCTTGTGCGAAGCCCTTATCCCTCTCGTGCAAGAGCACATCGACAAGCACTCCAATTACCCGGACCTTCACGACAGCCTGGGCACCCTCTACCTGAGGCTTGGCGACCTCAAGGAGGCAAGCCTCTCTTTCGGCCGGGCCGTGGAGCTCAATAAGAACTATCTCGGGGCCCGGTTCAACCTCTTCTATACGTTAAAGACCCTCGGCAAAAACGAAGAGGCCCTCGAACAAGGCCAATTCATCTCGGCAAAGAATCTGCCTTATCCGGATTTTTACTGCGCCCTGGGTGAAGTCTATCTCGCGTTGTCGAAGTTCGACGAGGCCCTCGCGAGCGTGGAGAGGACCCTCGCCCTCAACCGGAGCTATGCCCGCGCTCATATGCTCATGGCCCAGATATACGAAAAGCAGGGGAACCACGAACTGGCCCTCGAGGAGCTCGACAAGTGCGTCGTGTGCAAGCCCCCGAGGGAGATCCAGACGGAGATAAAGCAGATGACTGCCCGCCTGAAAGACAGCCACTGACCCGGAACCTCCTTTGATCTGAAGAGACGATGATAACCCTTACAGAGATAGGCGCCCTGGTGCTCGGTCTCATTGCGGGCTCGGCGGTCGCATGGATATGGGCCGCATCCGCCTCGCGCAGGAGCATCTCGGAATCTGCGGCCGCGGCGGGGAGCGCCGAAGCCGTCGGGCAGGAGCTGCGCCGCCGGATTGAAGCCGACGAGCGGGAAAAGGCGGCGTTAAGAGTTGAATTGACCCGCGAGCAAGGCGCGAGGATCGAAGCGGCAACGAGACTCGACGCAGCGGAAAAGAGCCTGGAAGCGGAAAAGAGGCTCCTCGAAGGGCTGAAGAAGGAGATGTCCGACACCTTCAACGCCCTTTCGTCCCGGGCGTTAAAGGCAAGCAGCGAAGACTTCATAAGGGTCGCATCCCTCCACCTGGAAAAGGTAATCGAGATCGCAAAAGGCAATCTCGGCGAGCACCAGGCCGCCATGGACGGCATGATCGCACCCCTCAAGGAGACGCTCAGGCGCTACGAAGAAGAGCTGAAGGCCATGGAGCAGGGGAGGCTCAAGGCCCACGGAAGCTTGGAAGAGCAGCTGAGGGCACTGGCGCTCAGCCACGAGAGCCTGCAGAAGGAGACGGGAAACCTCGTCTCCGCCCTCCGGAGGCCGGAGATCAGGGGCCGCTGGGGCGAGATGCAGCTTAAACGGGTGGCCGAGCTCTCCGGCATGTCCGCCCATTGCGATTTCACCGAGCAGTGCTCGATAGATACGGACAAAGGCAGGGTGAGACCCGACATGGTGATCCACCTCCCCTCGGACCGGGAAATAGTGGTAGATTCGAAAGTATCCCTCGACGCCTATCTGGACGCCGTCGCCGATCCCACGGAGGAAAGCAGGGCCGCCAAAATCGTACGACACGCCCAGCAGGTGAGGGCCCACATGAACCGCCTCTCCTCAAAAGAATACTGGAGCCAGTTCGCCAAATCCCCCGAATTCGTGATCCTCTTCATCCCGGGAGAATCCTTCCTCGGCGCGGCCCTCGACAAAGACCCGTCCTTGATAGAGGATGGCATCCAGAAAGGGGTGATCGCCGCTACACCCACCACCTTCATCGCCTTACTCAGGGCCATAGCCTTCGGCTGGAGGCAGGAGCAGATCACGAAAAACGCTGCTGAGGTGAGCCTCTTAGGGAAGGAGCTCTACGACAGGGTCTCCACCATGGCAAAACACTTCGAAGACCTGGGAAACCACATCAGAAAGACCACCGATGCGTATAATAAGACAGTAGGCTCCATGGAAGCACGCATCCTCCCGAGTGTCAGGAGATTCAAAGACCTCGGGGTCACAGGCGCGGCAGAGATACCCATAATAGACCAGATAGACGCAATGCCGAGAAGCACGGAGGGGCTCAAATCGGAGAACCCGGAGGAGGGAGGAAATGGAGAATAAGGCGCAGCTGAGGATAGTCCTGAAACGGCTCATGGAAGAGAACCGCTACGACCTCGAAGAATACGGAAAATGGAAAGAACGGGCGGAAAAAGCAGGAGAAACGGCAGCAGCCGAGAGCCTGGAAAAGGCGAGGCAGTGCATAGCCGAAGGGAATAAGGCCCTCGGGAAGGCGCTGGAGGGAATCACGTAAAGACGCAAAAAAAAAGATACCTGAAATAGAAGAAGCAAAAGCCGGAAAGGTGAGAAACGTAAGAAGGGCGGGAAAAGGATATATCCTTTTCCCGCCCTTCTATGTGAAGTTGGAGCGACGGCAGGTCCGACCCTTCGATTATGCCGATTGCTAATTATCTGCTAATAGATTTAGCATTAGCAGATAATTCGGGCCGGACCGTTATAGGGAAGAGGTCAAAAGTGAAAATCACGGGGAAGACGATCGCGAAGGCCATGGCGAAGGCCACAACAGCAACCACGGCAACTGACACGGCAAAGGACATGTAGGCCACGGCAAAGGACAGGGCGTTGCGTCGGGTTTTGCGCGTGGGGAGCGGACGCGCGGGCTTCGGGGGCAATTCCTTCCGCTCCGCCTGCTCCGTTGGCTGGACCCAAGACGCTCCCGGGCTCCTCGCGCTCAGTGCGCAGATTGTCTCGTGAGTGCGGTACATCGGTCGGCCGCAAACCCGGCTGGTCCTGTCCGGCCCGATCCACCTATCCGGCGCGCGTGCCGACTACGCCGTCACCGGAACCCTTCGCTGCAGGGTCCCCCAGCCACTACGCAAGTCGCTCCAGGAATTACCCCCGAAGCCCGCGCGTCAGGGGAGTGGGGAGGGTTGGCTGTTTTTAGTGCCACTCCACGACATGGCGGAGCGCAGGGATACGTCAGGAAGCGTGGGCCAGACGGGCTGCCAGATCTTGTGCTGCCACAAAATAGAACCTCTTTCCCCTTACCTTTTTTTCGAGCAGCTTCGCATTGGTGAGGTCTAAAATATCCGTGCGTGCGGTTTGATGCACTACGTGGTATGTCTGCATGAGGTCCTTGAGGGTGATCTCAACCCCCGGATCTTCGAGTACCCGCCGAAGGACCTCCTGCTGCCGATGGTTAAGGCCGGGGAAGGCGGAAAACTCCCGGGCGGAAACCTGTCTTTCCACTCCTTTCCGCTCAAGGTATTCATGGAGCTGATCGAGGGCGGCAGAGATGGTCTTGAGATTAAAGGCGATGAAATAAGTCATGTCCCCTTCGTCCGTCTCGGAATAGAGAAAGGACCGGTAATAGTCTGCGCGCGATCTAAGGATAGATTTTGAAATGGAAATATATTCAAACAGAGGATAATGATTTCGCAGCATGTTCCAATAGAACAAGGCTCGGGCTGTCCTGCCGTTCCCGTCGTGAAAGGGGTGGATATAGGCGAGCCAGAAATGAAGAACGATACCTTTGATGACGGGATGGATGAACTCCTCCAGAGCCCGGTTGGCAAAGTCGCACAGTTTTCCGATTTCCTCCTCAATATGTTCGGGCGGCGTAGGCACGTGGAGAATATCCCCACGAAAATTCATGACATAGACGGGCTTGTCCGATGCGGTGCGGAACCTTCCCGCATGGGCCTTACTATCGAGAGTATCCCTGGTCATCGACTCCTGCAGCTCCTTGAGCAGGACAGGGGATGCAGGAAATTCGATTAAGTCTTTGATTCTCGATATGGTCGCGTAATTATTGTAAATCATCTGCTGCGACCGGTCCTTTGGTTTTTCGCCGCGTTGAAGCATCTCCTTTGCCTGATTTGTCGTAGTAACGGCTCCCTCGATCTGACTGGAGGCAATTGCCTCTTCCATGATCGAATTAAGAAGAAACAGTTTTCTTTCACTCCCTTGTACCGCGAGATTCCCGGTGATGACAGCTCCCGAAGCATCCCGATTTATCTGATAAAGATATTCCAGAACGCGGTCGGGCTGCCAATAGGTGAAGTTATTATTGGTGTCGCGGTTTACCAGGGGAAGGTCCCTTGCGTTGAGCGTTCGGGACAGCTTGAGTGCCGCCCAGGCGGATTCACGGGAAATTCCCTCCGGTACGAGATACTTAAACTTATCCCAATATATATAATCCCGATTGCCTTTCCGGATAGCCTCCTGCAGAGCACGAGGGGGAGAGGCGAGAATCTCGGAAGAGATATATTTGCGCCAATTCAGCGGAGGTTTTTCCGGAATCTTCATCTTGTACTCCCTTCGGGTTTTCGAGTGCTAAATATCTGCTAATAATTTTAGTATTAGTATAACACGACAATTACCAATTATCTACTAATAAGCTTTAGTATTAGCAGATAATTCGGGACTGGGATAGGGTAAGAGGTCTAGCGCGAAAATTACCACCAATACCACAGCGTCGGGTTTTGCGCGATGTGAGTGGGACGCGCGGGCTCCGGGGGCAATTCCTTCCGCTCCGGCTGCTCCGTTGGCTGGACCCAAGACGCTCTCGGCTTCCTCGCGCTCAGTGCGCAGAATGTCTTCGGAGCATGGTAAATTGGTCGTTCGCAAACCGGCTGGTTTTGTAGGGTTCAATCCACCTATCCGGCGCGCGTGCCGGCTGCGCCGTCACCGGAACCCTCCGCTGCAGGGGCCCCCAGCCACTCCGCAAGTCGCTCCAGGAACCGCCCCCGAAGCCCGCGTGTCAGGAGGAGTAGGGAGGGTTTGGCTATTCGGCCCTGCAAATGATAAATTATTACGAAATTCAAATTTCAAGGTCCGACTCTTCTGGTTTAGCAAGAAACTAATTATTGGTTTAACGTTTTTTACATGGGAGTGCCATTAGTTCAATGAGAGTATGTGGAAAATAACCTTGAAAAACGATGTACCTAAATGGTACAAAGTTACAAACATGCATGAATTCAATAAATGAATAGTATTAATGATAAGCTGAATTTTGAGACTTTTCTTACATTCTATAGGTTCGGAAGATTTGACGAACACGAACTTCAGCTGTATTGATCTTTTTGCAGGTGCCGGAGGATTATCTCTTGCTGCAATGAATATCGGTCTCAAAGTGCAGGTTGCCATAGAGAAAAACCGGCATGCCTGTGACACCTACAGACATAATTTAATCAAAACAAACAAAATCCCTAGCCTATACGGCGACATACTTGATGTTTCCCCATCTTTTGTTGCCAAAAAACATTTTTCAGAAGGCAACTGCTGTGATATTGTCTTGGGTGGCCCACCCTGTCAAGGGTTTTCCGTTCATCGACTCAATGATGCCGGTGTTGATGATCCTAGAAATAAATTAATATTGCGATACTTTGAATTTGTAGATAGGCTGAAGCCCAAAGTTTTTTTGATGGAAAATGTTCCCGGAATTCTCTGGCCTCGTCATCAAGAATATCTGAATAAATTCTATGAAAAAGCTAGAACGACCGGTTATTATCTTCATGATCCAGTAATTTTGGATGCAAGGGACTTTGGAGTACCTCAACGCAGAAAACGTGTTTTTATCCTAGGGGTGAGGAATGATGTTCCATTCGGTACAACTTGGCCACCATCACCGACCTGTGGCAACGAAAAGGCCAGAAGGGAAAATCCTCGGTTAAAGCCTTGGCAAATGGCAAGAGACATTTTCACAACGCCTCCACCACCGGGGGATATGAACAATTATCATATGACGCATTCATTGGAAATTGTTGATTTATTTAGGTCAACTCCATTAAATGGAGGAAGTCGCCTTCAGTCGAAACGTACTTTGCCGTGTCACAAAAATCATACTGGACATAAAGACGTGTACGGGAGGATAAACCCCTTACAACCAGGGCCCACCATGACAACGGCTTGTGTAAATCCATCCAAAGGAAGGTTCGTCCATCCGACGGAACATCATGGGATTACCATCCGACAAGCGGCTCGTTTTCAAACTTTCCCAGATTGGTTTACATTTAAGGGTGGGTTGATAGCTGCGGGAGAGCAGATTGGGAATGCAGTGCCCATTAAGCTTGGAGAGGTTTTGCTTAGCAACATTCTGCTGGGGCTCCAAAAAGGATTATCGCAGAATTTATCAAATGGTACATAAGGGATAGAATGGTCGAATCAATAGCGTTTAAAACTAGGGCAAGAACCATCGATCATCTCGGTCGCGAACAGATTGCTGATTGTCCTACCGCAATTTCCGAACTCTGGAAAAATGCCTACGATGCATATGCTCGCGAAGCATCTCTGCACATTCTTGATGGAAATGTGCCCATAGCAGCCATTTTTGATAACGGGTTTGGCATGAGCTATCAGGAATTCGTAGAAAAATGGCTTGTAGTTGGCACAGAATCGAAGGCATATGATTTAGATGTACCAGCGGATGATCGCAATGGTCTACCTCATAGAGAAAAACAAGGCCAAAAGGGGATAGGTCGTCTTTCATCAGCCTATCTCGGTTCACTACTTTTTCTAGTTTCAAAACGCAAAAATACATCTTTCGTCGCTGCTCTTATTGACTGGCGTCTTTTTGAGAATCCATTCCTCTACCTGCAGGACATTGAAATACCGGTTGTAGAATTCGATGAAAAGAATGACGTGTGGATGCACATCGGAATTTTATTCGACAAAATGATGGGCAACATATGGGGGAACGGGAATGACGGAGCTCGCGATGAACGAATTGTATCTGGATGGGAAATATATGATGCCTTAGAAAAAAAAGAAGGGCGACCTTCTACTAAGGCGGCCATAGAAGAGACTTTAATTGCGACAACCTTTACTGAAAGACATCTTGAGAACTGGCCGGTTTGGGCGAATGCGTCTTCGCATGGAACGGCAATGCTCATGGCCAATATTACGTACGATCTGGAGGCACAGTTATATGGAACCGCGACCGCAACCGAAGGGGATGCGCTCCAAAGTGCAAAAGATAAACTTTTCCAAACGCTGTCGAACTTCACTGACCCTTTTGTTGATCCTCATGAGGCGGTGACATATTTCGGAGCGGATGATTTTAGGTATTCTGTTACCGCTTGGGAGGGTTCGTTAAGTCGCCCCATTATCTCAGATGAACGAGAATTCGATTACGAAAATCTTGAGGAACTGGAGCACGTTCTTGAAGGCGAAATTGATATTAATGGAATTTTTCGGGGAAAAGTTAGGGTCTTCGGTAAATGGCTCGAAGGTGAGATAATCATCAATCCTGCGTATGCGGTGCCCACTCGTTCGGATTCGCGAGTAGGTTCATTCCATCTAAGGATTGGTACGTTTGAGCAACGGATCGACAACACAACCCATCCAGCCGAAGTGCATGCAAAACTCATGGAACAGGCAATCAAATACGGAGGATTCTTGGTCTATAGAAATGGCCTTCGTGTCATGCCCTATGGACGTGAAGATAATGATTTCTTTGAAATTGAGTTACGCAGAACGAAACATTTTGGACGGGAATTCTGGTCTTATCGGCGTCTTTTTGGTCGCGTAGCGCTGACTAGGCAGGAGAATCCCAATTTACGCGATAAAGCAGGTCGTGAGGGTATCATTGATAACAAAGCAGCAAAAGTATTTCGCGATATTATTATAAATATTCTGAAGGAAAGTGCGCGGCGTTTTTATGGGACCAATTCAAATATAAGGGATCAAGTGCTTCCGGAAATTCAAGAAAATTACGCAAAACAGAAGGCCGAGGAAGCGCAAACGAAGCTTAAAGCGCGAAGAAAAAGAGAATTTCGTGCTCGCTTAATGACTAATCTGCCTGAGATACAATTAGTAGAACGCGAACTTACTCAACTGGCAATGACAGCTCAGGCCGATTCATTGCCTACAACCGAGGTGGAGTTGCTGGCTATAAGACGGCGCCTATTAGAACTGAAGGAACATCGAGCGCAGCTTGCACTTGGCCCGGCACCCAATGTCTTGGGAACGATGGAATCAGATTATAGAGATTTTAAGAGCCATGATAGCCTTTCCGGTGATCTTATTGCCAGGCTCACCGTCTCCGTCTCTCATCGACTGGAAAAAATTAAACCGAAATCATCTAAAGACGTAGCGTACTCTGAGATTAGTCGGAATGCTGTTTACTTGCAAAACCGACTTAGAAAATGGGCCGCTGAAACAAAAGATATTCTGAGCAGTGAGATCAAACGAATTTCGGACTTAATTGATGATAGGAACAAGCGCTACCACAGCAAAATGTTACCGTTGCTCGATGACTTGGAACACGGCCGAACAACTCTCGGTCAGGTTCTCGATAAGCTTGAACTTGAGAGGGAGAAGCAAGACCGCGAAAATTCAGATCTTTTCGAACCATATGTTGCAACTTTGAAAAGCTTGCAGGAAAGCATAGATATTGAGACTATGCTCACCTTTACTATGGAACAATCGGCAGATTTGCGTCAAGAAATCGATCGGTTGAATGCTTTGGCGCAATTAGGCATAACGGTGGAAATTATAGGTCACGAAATTGAAGGTCTCGAAATGACTATTTCGCGAGGTTTGGAACATTTGTCAGAGACCGCAAGAGTTAATCCAACGTTTGAGATGGTCCGCTCCGCGCACAATGCGCTGGTTGATCGGCTCCGCTTCCTTTCTCCATTGAAGCTTTCGGGTGAGAAAGCCAAAAATTGGATTGATGGGAAGAAAATCATTGATTATGTCGAGGAATTTATGGGGGAATCTCTTGAACGACGAGACATTTCTCTTACCGCTACTTCGGAATTTCTTAAATTTAGCGTATACGAACAGGCGTCCCGGATCTTTCCAGTTTTTATCAACTTAGTTAATAATGCCGCTTATTGGGTCAGTCAGTCACGCGGAAGTGCTAAAAAGATCTTACTTGATATAATTGATGGAAAAGTGGTCGTAGCCGACGACGGCCCCGGTGTAGAGAAGGACGACCTAAAGAATCTGTTTACCCTTTTCTTTACCAGAAAAATTCGCGGTGGGCGAGGAGTCGGCCTCTACCTCTGCCGTGCTAATCTAGCCGCAGGAGGTCATACGATCAGATATGCGACCGAAAACCGCTTCTGCAGGCTTCGGGGAGCAAATTTCGTTATTGATTTCAAGGGGACTAGATATGAGTAATTATACGGAATCAATCGTGGGTTATGATCAACTTATCCAAGAAGTTTTTATTGACCCGATTAGAACGGTTATTGTCATTGATGATGAGTACCCTACATTGGATAGTTTTGCTGCAAAAGAATTGAACCTGGAAGGTGCCTGGAAGGGTAAAAATCAAGATGTTGAGCATGTTCGTCAACTTCTCGAATTTGCCAGAAAGAAAGAAAGTCCGTGGCTTGTCGATGTTCATGACGGTAGGAAAATAACTGTTGCAAAGGAGGAAGTGTTCGCGCCGCATCTGCATCATTCCGATTTACTAATACTAGATTACAATCTCGAGGACAGTCTAGGAGTAAAAGGCGAGGCGGCGATAAACATATTGAGGAAGCTTGCTGAAAACGATCACTTTAATTTGGTTATTGTCCATACGAAAGACGATCTTGAGATGGTAGTCCGCGAAATTGCATTAGGCCTGTCTTATCCTGATGCTGCATTGCGTTTAACAGAGGACGAACAGGAATCATTGAACAATGCTTTGGAGCAATGGGAAAATGAAACAGAAGAAATCATCTCATTGCTTGACAGAGAAATCTCGGAGAGTACATATCTGCAAGTAAGAACACGAAACACAGAAATTTGTGCCGCCCTCCTGGGGACACCCGAGGGATCGAGAATCATCGACCTTTGGAAATCAAGACCCAGAGAAGTCAAAATTAATCCAAGGGATCTCGCCAAGTGGCTCTTACTGCAAAAACAGGGGAAACTTACGAAAAAGTTTTCCTCGCACGATCTTGGAGGGGTTCAGGTCAGCAATTCAGGTGACATTAATTGGATAAGAACCGACCGGTTATTTGTGACGGTGCTCTCAAAATCGCACTCTCCAGAATCCTTTGAGTGCAAGTTATTAGAGGCCATAAGAACATCATTTCCGTCGCCTCACCGCCTTTTATTAGCTAAAATGAGAACTGAAATTGACCAACATGGAGTAATCGCTGAGGCGGCAATCCTCCGCAATAAACATATTCAAGTGGAATGGTTAAGTGATTTTCTCGAACCTGATCCGGTCGATCAAAAAGGCATTATTTATAACACAATAGAGAGGCACTGGGAGGCGCTTGGGGACCAACTGCAATCAACCCTCAGCGATTTTGCGGAACGATTATATGCAAGTTTTGCCAGATTGGACACGGGTGAGGTAATAAGTGAGTGCGGTCTTGACAAAACGGATGTTGGCTCGCCCGACACTCTGATGTCCTTTAATTGGTTTACAAGCACAAAACCGATTGATAGATCACATTTAACAACCGGCCATGTTTTTAATATCATAGGTCAGGAAGAAGGACTTTGGATCTGCCTATCTCCTGCTTGCGATATGGTTCCAGATCGGACATTAGATTCAAGCCTTGCAGATTGTCGTCCATTTATAGCTGTGCAGCTTCACAGAATAACGCGTAATAATGCTTTAAGAAATGCTACTAAGAACATTTATCTTTTTCTTCAAATAGGAGGAAATATAGAGGCTTTCAGCATTCATAAAGAGGGCGATATAATTTCAAATCCCGAATGGAAGCAAATGCTGGCTGGCAATAGGGGAAGGTTTCATGAAGGCACAAATCTCAGCGTAGGTTGGATTGACCAAAAAGATGGAGTGCTAGGCCTTTGTTGGAGCGAAGCATCTGCTCTAGCTCAACTTCGCTCAGAATATGCACTTAACTTGCTTCAACGTATAGGTATTTTTCTTTCTCGCCCTGGCTTAGGAATTAATTTCAAAGCACTTTCAGGATAGCAAAAATGGACAGACTTTCTCCAGACAAGCGATCCAGCAATATGGCTGCGGTGCGAGGAAAAAATACTTCTCCGGAATTAACGGTGCGTCGGTTGCTTCATGCCATGGGATATCGATTTCGTTTGCACGCAAAGAAATTACCCGGTAAACCGGATATCGTGCTCGCCAAATATAAAATTTGTATTTTTGTGCACGGTTGCTTTTGGCACCAACATGCAGGCTGTAAAAGAGCGACCGTTCCCGGTACTCACAAAAAATTCTGGGAAGACAAATTTCGCCAAAATATAGAACGAGACGCTAAGATACAGAAAGAACTTGAAAATTCGGGTTGGCATATAATTATTATTTGGGAATGCGAAACCAAAACACCTACCAAGCTATGTCATGTTCTCTTTGAAGATTCAAAAATAGGGCTAGCGATGGGGACATAGCTAGATAATTAGTTCTGAGGGACAACTGCAAACAGCGCGGACGTCTGATAGACTACCACGCGAGAATGAATTTGTACCCTTGTGCAAGATATCGAGGCTGAGCGGCAGGTCGAGGAGAGTGGAATAGCCGGAATATTTCTGCTATAATTCAATATCAATAGGCACAGAGGAACCCCATGTTAAAGAGACGCTTTGCCGTGTTCGGCATCATTATATTTGCTGCATCATTATTTCCCTGGAATGCTTTCGCAATAGATCGTGTTCAAAACAACGACTTTACGACGCAGACCTGGACAAAGGAGAAGAAACATTCCAAAGCCGGACAGGGAAAAATAACTTCCAGCAAAAAGCCGAAGGCGACCAAGAGAAAAGCCTGAAGGGGCATCTTCGGGTGATAGGGCATCACCTAAGAAACCGATTCGCAACAAAAATGTTTCTTTATTTCCTGAGCATCGCTGACAGTGGTGCTGACTTCCGTTCATTCTAATACGCATTTGATCCAACCTGATAGGGGGCGCTGCTGACGGACAGATGTCCGGCAATGAGTGAATTAGGGACGCTCATTAAATTATCAAATTTATTTATCAATATAGTTGCGTACATGCCCAATAAATAGCTGCCCATGCCCTGGACCCGCCTTACCCGCGGATAGCCATAACACCCAGACACCGCCGTCCCCTCCGAACCCTCAATTCTTTGCCCCGGCATTCTATTAATCCTGGATTAATAGAATGCCGGCTGCAGTGGGCACTGGAAAAAGGGCGATGGTTCAGATGGGCCGCCAGATGAGCATTAGAGCCTGTCGGCGTATATTCATACGCCAGAAGGCCTAAGCGGAACCTGGTGGTGCATATGGGCCATTTCCCTTTTTCCAGTGACCGTCCACGTGAACACCAGCATTTCTTTCCCTCCCCTCTTTGCTTAAGTCCCTGCCCGCACACACGATAATTCTATTGATACGCTCATCCCGCGCAAGGAGAAGAAATGAACTTCAGAAAGACTTTATGCCTTCTTATTGCCCTTGCCTTTATCGGCCTTACCCTGATAAGTGCCCCTCCCGCCCATGCAGAGGCCCGGCAGACGGTGGCACAGATCATACACTCTTATTTCAAGGACAATAACCTGCCCGGGCTCGTGGTGAGCGTCAAGAAACGGAACCAGCATTCCCTCTACGTCCATGGGAAGGCGAACCTGGAGCTCAACAGCCTGATGCGATCGGACAGTATCTTCAGGATCGCGTCGGTCTCCAAGCTTTTCACGACCCTGGGCATTCTCGTCCTGAAGGACCGGGGGCTTCTTTCCGTCAATGACAAGCTCTCCTCCTATCTTCCCGCCTTTCCCTACGCGGACCAGATCACTATCAAGAACCTTCTCCAGCACACCTCCGGCATCCCCGATTTCTCGGAGATCGAAGGATATGACGCCAACCGGGCGAAGGACTGGACCCCTGGGGAGCTTGTCACCCTCACCACCGACTACATCAATGCAAAAGGAAGCCTCGACTTCGCCACCGGCACCGATGCCGTGTACAGTAATACGAATTTCGTGCTCCTGGGCCTGATCATCGAGCAGGTCTCGGGCAAGGCGTACAGTGAATTTATCGCCGAAAACGTGGTGACGCCCCTTGGCATGAGGAAGACCGGAGTGGGCAGCGACACGGATCTCGTGCCTCATCGGGTCTCGGGCTATACGGTCGACAATGGCAAGACCGTGAACGCCACGTTTGTAAGCGTGGTGGCGCCCTTTGCCACCGGGGATTTCCTTTCCACTCCCGCTGAGGTGGTGAAATTCCAGAAGGCCTTCACCCCCGGCGTGCTTCTCACCCGGGGGACTATCGACGAGATGATGGAACAGACTATCCTCAACAACGGGACCCCCTATGTGAATCCGGGCACCGGCGGAGACTCCTCTTTCGGCTACTGCTGGGAGCTGATAAAAATGGCGGGCAAAACGGAATGGGTCTATACCAAGAGCGGGGGCATCTCCGGTTTCTTCGCCTATTTCCTCTATTTCAAGGGCGCCGACGTAGCCGTCGCCATTTCCACCAACGCCCAGGGCAATTTCAACCTCGTCCAGCTCGGCCTGAGCATAGGCACTGCATTAAATGCCATGAGATAATAATTCATTCACTATATGGTAGGCGCGGATAGGCGTCCTTACCACGGGAGTCCCGACCCACCTTACGCGCATTAATAATGCCGGCACACAGATTATCTTATCTGATCCCCCCGATCCCTACCAGCCGCTGTCAGGTGTTCATGTGGTTTATGCGGGACTAAATGTTCCCCTGGTCCTGCTTCACGGAGTCGGGAGGGTTTCATGCTCCCTGCGCCTTGCGAGCGCTGTTGGGTCTCCCGCTTGGAGAGCAGGAACGGCCCGAAGGGCAGCCACTCGTGTTGAGGAGGTACGACGAATTGGGTGGCTGAGTGCTCGACGGGCCTTGGTGGGTAACAGGCGCAGCCGAAGCGGGGAGCATGAAACCCTTGCGACTCCGTGGCCACCCAATTCGGAAAATACATCAGATTCGATTTTTGATTCGGTCCAAAAGGAAGAATACGATTATAAACAAATCGGGGGCCGGTGGTACCGGTCCCCGATTAGGAGCAATTCCATGGTCTGACGGTCTCCTGAACTTTCTCTCCCACTATTTTAGCGGGGGTAGTATAAGGACCCGAGTTCCGACCTGTGATCAATACGGATAATAGCCGGGATTGTACGCGGAATTATAGGCATAGCCCGGAGCATATACCGGAGTAAGTCCCGGAATGGAGTTGGGACCCGATATGGAGCCCGAGTCTTTTACGAGCGGAGTCTTATCCATGCTCAATTCAGCGAACATTTTGCCCTCCTGGGGCGCCGCTGCCTGCGTCAGAGTTCCGAATACCAGTGAAAACATGATGAGTGCCGACAGAACACATACCGTTTTTTTCATTTCTAACCCCCTTAGTGTAGTGTGGAATGAAACATTCCTGAAAGGGTTTATCGGTCTCACTATGGGATTTCTTAAGGTTTTTTTAAATATTTTGTATACATAAGTTCGATGCGCGACTATCCTGAATAAATAGTGCCTCCAAACGCCGAAAAAGGAAGATGTGCCGCTATGTGGCTCTAATCCTCACCTCCTGGCCCTTTACCGCCGCCGCGAAAGCTTGGAAGCTTCCCTTGAAAACGCCGAATTCGAGGTATCCCGAGCTGCCGATGAGGCACGTGACCTCCTGTTCATAATAGCTGCGGGATAAGGCGTGGAATTCCATCCCACCCGTCTCTATCACGAAAGGAGCCGCGAGGAAAGGCTTGATCCTCTCTCCGGAAATGTTGGTGATGCCGTTCCCGAACCTGTCGAATCGCACGATCTTTCCTCTTATGAGATTTTCTTCCATTTCGGGAAGAAGTCCGGGCAGGGTGACAGGATCGTGTAGGGCGGGACCGAACTCCCGGGGCATAATTCCCCGTGAAAGGTGGGCGGCCGCGGGGGAGAAGATGTCTCTGCCGTGAAATGTGGCGCTCACCGGCAGGTGCATAAACGCCTGATTCTCAACTACATAGACTTCAGGGGCTTCGCCCATCACAAGGGTGAAGATGCCGTTGTCGGGCCCCACGAAATAACGGCCCTCACTCACCAGGATAATGGGTCTCCTCGCACTGCCGACAGTAGGATCGACTATGGCCGCATGGATGCTCCCCTCTTCGAACCAGCGGAAGTAATCGCCGATCATGAATGCCGCTTCGGTTATATCCTGTGATTCAATTTCATGGGTGATATCGATGACAGTCGCATCGGGGTTGATGGAGGCGATCACTCCCTTCATGATGCCCACGTAGGCATCCTTCAAGCCGAAATCGGTAAGAAGGGTGATGATCTTCACGGTCAGGACGTATGGAGCCTGGTAATTCCTGTTTTGAAGGGCTTTTCGATGACGCCTTTTTCCGTGATGAAGGCGGAGATATACCGGGCCGGCGTCACATCGAAGCTATAATACCTTGCCTTGATGCAATCGAGGGTAATGGGCGTTTTCCTGAGATACTTGACCTCTTTCGAGTCCCTCTCCTCGATTACAATCTCCCCGCCGGTCCTGGTACTCCTGTCAAAGGTCGAGACGGGCGCGGCGACGTAGAAGGGGACGCCGTGCTCGCGGGCCGCCAGGGCGATCATATAAGTGCCGATCTTATTTGCCGTATCGCCGTTTCGGGTGATCCTGTCGGCGCCCACGATAATCTTGTCGATTTTCTGCTTATATAAAAGGAGGCCCGCGTGGTTGTCGGGCACCAGCTCCACGTCTATCCCCTGTTCCGTGAGCTCGTAGGCGGTGAGACGGGCGCCCTGAAAGTAGGGCCTCGTCTCCGTGGCGATCACCTTTATCCCCTTCCCTTCCTCATGGGCCGCACGAATAACGCCCAAAGCGGTCCCGTATCCGCCGGTGGCGAGGGCCCCCGCGTTGCAGTGGGTAAGTATGGTATCGCCGTCGTGAATGAGTGCGGCCCCCAAACGGGAGAGGGTCCTGTTGTTCTCCACGTCTTCCGCGTGGATCGCTACCGCCTCCGCGGTCATGAGGTCGAGGAGGGCGTCGTGGTCCTTGCAACGGCCATAGGCGTCGTTCATCCTTTCAACCGCCCAGGCGAGATTGACCGCAGTCGGTCTCGTGGCGATGAGCCGGCCCGAGACGCGCGCCATGTCCGCCGGGCTGACCCGTCCCTTCTTCGAGAGGAGCCCTGCCAGGGCGATCACCACGCCATAGGCCGCAACCACGCCGATGAGCGGCGCACCGCGCACCACCATCGTACTGATGGCCGCCTCCACGTGGCCGAGCTTCGTGCACTCCATGAATTCTTCACTAAAAGGCAGTTTTCGCTGATCCAGAAGAAAAAGAGAGCCTTCTTTCCAGAAGATGTGCTCCTTCATAGCCATTTATTAATTATTCTCCTTTGAGCTTCTTCAGGAGAAGCTCGTTTAAGAGCTTGGGGTTTGCCTTTCCCTTCGTCTCCTTCATGGCCTGCCCGACGAAGAATCCGAGAAGCTTCTCCTTGCCTGCCCGGAAATCGGCCAGCTCTTTGGGGGAGCGGGCGAGGATGGCGTCAATGCTCGCCTCTAAGGAGGATTCGTCGCTGATCTGGACCATCCCCTTCTCTTCCACGAGCTTTTTAGGGGAGATGGACCGTGCGTAGACTTCGGGAAAGATCTCCTTTCCGATCTTGTTGCTTATGGTCCCGTCTTTGATGAGGCAGAGGAGCTCGGCGAGAAGCACAGGCGTGAGGGGCGCATCCTTGGGAGAGGCATTGCCTGTCTTGAGCTCGCGCAGGAGCTCGCCCATTATCCAGTTACTCACGGTTTTGGGCTCGGGAAAGAGCTTGACCGCCTCTTCGAAATAGTCGGCAAGGGCCCTGTCGGAGACGAGTATCTCCGCGTCATAGCGGGGGAGGCCGAAGGCAGTGATGAACCGCTCCGTCTTCGCCGCGGGCAGCTCGGGAAGGGTCTGCCCTATCTCGCTGATCCATGCATCGTCGACCACCAGGGGAAGGAGGTCGGGCTCGGGGAAATAGCGATAGTCGTGGGCCTCTTCCTTGCCCCTCATCGAGTAGGTGACCCCTTCGTCGGCGTTGAAGAGCCGCGTCTCCTGGACGATCCTGCCCCCCTTCTTCAAGACCTCGATCTGGCGCTCGATCTCGTAGGCGAGGGACCGCTCGATATAGCGGAAGGAGTTGAGGTTTTTCATCTCCGCCCGGGTGCCGAGTTCGGGATCTCCTACCTTGCGAACGGATACGTTGGCGTCGCAGCGGAAGCTCCCTTCCTCCATGTTGCCGTCGCAGATCTCGAGGTAGACGAGGATGTCCCGGAGCGATTTCAGATAGGCGGTGGCCTCTTCGGGGGTAGCGATGTCGGGCTCGCTCACGATCTCGAGCAGAGGCACGCTGGAACGGTTATAGTCGACCATGCTGTAGGTGCTGGTCTCGATGGTCGCCTCGTGGACGAGCTTGCCCGCGTCTTCTTCCATGTGGATGCGCTTGACCCGTATTCTCTTGGTCCCGCTATCCGATGCGATGTCGAGGTAGCCGTCTTCACAGATAGGCAGCTCGTACTGGGAGATCTGGTAGCCCTTGGGGAGGTCGGGGTAGAAATAGTTTTTCCGGGCGAAGATGCTCTTGTGGTTGATCCTGCAGTGGAGCGCGAGGCCGAGCTTGATGGCGAAGTCGACCACTTTCTTGTTGAGCACGGGCAGGGCGCCGGGCAGCCCCATGCAGGTAGGGCAGGTATGGGAGTTGGGCTCGGCCCCGAACTTGGTAGAGCAGCCGCAGAATATCTTCGTATCGGTCAGTAAATGAGCATGAACCTCAAGCCCCATCACGCCTTCATAATCACTATGGTTCACATTGCACCTCGTCCTAGTATTGCCGTTATTATACGATAGAAGGGGCGGGTTTTACAATTTATAAGGGGCTGCGGGGGCGGGCGGAACGGCTATCGGGGGGGGAGGCTGCGGGTTATGCGCAGGAGTTCGCTCGGACGGCTGCTGAATCGGAGGGAATGCTCCATCTCCGCCGCCTGGCTCCGCTTTGGTCCTCTGCCGTACATCGAGTACGGAACCCGTGAAGCAATCACTTTCCCCGTGGCTCTGTTTCCTGATTTTAGGGGATTTTTATAGGGTAATCAGTGAAGAAGTCGCTCTGCCTATGGTGACATATCCCTCCTTCTCGTGGTCTGTGAG